>USDH01000104.1 GCA_900553415.1 uncultured Collinsella sp.
CGTATCGTCGCCGCCCATCTGGGTTACGACTTGGGAACCAAGTTTTTGCAGCAGTCCGAAGAGAGCAACCTTATGTCTCGCATGACGCATGCTGCCGGTGTCCTCGGAATGACCGTTATCGGCGCCATGATTGCGGCACAGGTCTCGCTGTCCACGGCTTTGACCTTTGACGTGGGTGGTTCGGAGATTGTCCTGCAGGATCTGTTCGATTCGATCTTCCCCGGTCTGCTGCCCTTGCTGGCAACGTTCGCTTGCGTTGCCCTCTATAAAAAGGGCGTCAAGACCATTTGGATCATCTTGGGCATCTTCGCAATCTGCATCATCGGAACGGGCTTGGGAGTGTTCGCGGCGGCGTAATGTTGACTGCTATGCTCGCGCGTTGGATAACTAACTGACCGTTTGAAAACGGGGCTCGGCGTAAGGCCGGCCCCGTTTTTTGTTTGAGGGATTTTCCGACCGTCCAATAATCCACGCTCATGCATCACTCACGTATCTCTCATCTCTCGTCTCTCATTTGTCACTAACACGAGAGATAGCTGAAAGATGAGAGATAAATATGAGAGATAACTGAGCAGCAAAGAGACAAGCAATCATGGTATTATCTCAATACCGATTGTTCTACCAGCAAAAACATGTTTATATGAAACAGATGGCAGACATCTTATCTTTTATCTCTCACTCATCTCTAATATGAGAGATAACAGAAAGATGAGAGATAACTGAGAGACACAGGAAATCTATTCGCGGCATTCTTCGCAGAACCGAGCGAAAGGACGTGCAGATGAACGAAAACGAGCTGGCCGGTTTGCTCGAGTCTTTAAAGCGAATGGGTTCGGATGACCTTAGCGTCGAAGTAAAAGAGAGCGCCATGACGCTTTCCCGCGACGTATGGGAAACGGTCAGCGCTTTCGCAAACACCGCCGGCGGCATCGTCGTGCTCGGAGTGAGTGAGCGCGCGGGTTTTGTTCCAGTTGCAAACTTTGAGACCGAGAAAGTGCTCAACCAATTCGTGGCGGGCATGGGCGATGCCGGCGGTCGCGGAAAGCTGGCCAATCCGCCCAGATACACCATTGAGCGCGTGGAGCTCCAGGGCACCGTGGTTCTGGTCATCACGATTGAGGAGCTCGACCCGTTGAGCAAGCCTTGCTATGTCATAGAGCGGGGCGCCCAGGGCGGCAGCTACAAGCGCGTCGATGACAAAGACGTGCCCCTTTCGTCGACCGAGGTTTTGGCACTGTCGTCATACGAACGGACGAGTCCTAGCGATCGCGATACGGTGCCCGGCACGAGTGTGGGCGATCTCGACGAGTCGCTGGTCGACCGCACGATAGAACGCGCCTATTCGTTGACGCCTCGAGCGATGCGTGGTGCGACGGACAAGAAGACAAAGATGGAGCGCCTGAATCTCCTCGACTTCCAGGGCAATGTTACCAAGGCCGGCCTCCTTGCCGCGGGCGTTTACCCTCAGCAGTTCTATCCCAAGCTCTTCATTGATGTGGCTGTCCATGCGGGAACTCAAAAGGGCGCTGCGGGACCGCTAAGATTTATGGACCGCACAGTCTGCGAGGGCACCCTGGGCGAGATGATTTCGGATGCTGTCGCGGCTGTCGCCAAAAACCTGCGCCGCACCTCGACCGTCCAAGGCATCTCGCGTATCGACTCGCTGGAGATTCCCGAGGAGGTTCTGCGCGAGGCAATCGCCAACGCCGTAATCCATCGAGAATACGGGGATCGGTTCTGTGGACAATCGATTGCCGTCGACGTCTTTGACGATCGTGTCGAGGTGACGAATCCTGGCGGCCTTTACGGGGGAAAGACTCGCGAGAACTTGTTTGACGGCAGCTCCCGATGCCGTAACGCGACGCTTGTGAAGCTCATGTCGATTGTCCCGCTGCCGGATGGCGCAGGTTCGCCGGCTGAGGGCAATGGCTCGGGCATCCCGATGATGATCGATGCTATGCGCGCGCATGGTCTGGCCGAGCCCCTGTTCTGCCCCGGATTCGATCGGTTCAAGGTCGTACTTTACCGTTCAAAGATCGAGCCGGTCGATCATGGCGGGGGCTTAATTGTGACGGCACTCAAACACTACGGCGAGCTGGGGACGCGCGAGCTGGCAGAGCACACAGGGCTCACAATTTCCCAGGTTAGGTCGCGCGTCAACGCGCTCATTGCTCAAGGCGAGCTTGAGCCCACGGCGCCGGCGACGAGCCGCAATCGCAAGTATCGACTGTCGGAGTGCGTGGGATAGATGCGTTAGTGGACGAGGTGACCCAATAATCGACCCTCGATTGGCGTCCATTAAGGTAAAGCGGTTGTTGCCCAGTCGACGGTGATGCTAAAGACTCGGCTTACGCCGGCATGGCCCCGAACCCGTCTATCAAGAACAGCCTAAGAACCAGCTTGATGACATTTCCCGGTTTGACTTCTGCCGCGTCAAAGACGTGGCGCTCGGCGAGCTCGCTGCAGTATGCATAGATGTCGCGGATAAGGTCCGCGCCCGAGAGCGTAAACATGTAGCCTGCGTCCGAAAGCGCATTGGGCGCGGCAGGCAACTTGGCCATGTGACAGAACGTTTGCAGGTCGGGCGCCATAACGTTCTGGTAGTCGAGGTGGCCGTTGGCATCCTGCGCGGCAAGCTCCAATTGGCGCACAAAATCCAGCGCCGCCGCTAACACAAAGCTCGGCGTAGGCGCATTGACGTCCTGAGTGGTCGCCACAAGCCTGCCCGCCGCCTGCGTGACAAGCCAGGCGACCTCGCGCTGGCAGCGCACGGCCTTGCGCGTAACCGGCTTGATGGACGAAGAAGAAACGCTCCCCTTAGGCGGATTCGAAGCAATCATAAGACCCTCCCATGAACAATCCGGCCCAACAAGCCCGGATGAAACACGTGCTACATCAGTATACAGGGGAGTGGGGTAGCGGGGTACAAGCGCGCCAACGGCAAACCGAGAGCATCAACGACGTGCCGATCGCGGAATGAGATCTCGTAATAATTGACTCTCGGCCATATTATTGAGGGGCATGACTCGCGTTCGTATGGTTGTAGGTGCTGGCGATGAACGACATTGACCTTGCTGTTCCGTTGATGGATGGACCAAGCTATGACCGTGCCTGCAGTCTCGTGCCTTCCGAATACGTTGAGGCATGGGAGTGGTTTCTGGGTGAGGAACAGCGCGGCGGCGTTTGGACCAGCCTTCCGCACCACACCAAGGAAGATAGCCCTCAGTATCAGTATCGTTTGAGAATTGGCTCGGACTTCTTTCCCGTAACGCGGGATTCAGGGATCTTCTGGCCGGGCCAGGATCGGGTGAAGCAAGATCCCAATAAGATCTTTGCGCTTTCGGTCCATAACTCTAAAAAGAGCTTCTACACCGATGTGCCTCCGCTCTATTTGGACGATGGTACGTGGGTCATTAAGTACTCGGTTCAAGCGCCGGGTACCGTTGGTTTTCGAGACCAGAATTACAACCGTAAAATGCTCAACTGCATGGAATGTGGCGTTCCAGTCGGAGTCATATTTGCAACCGAGGTGGGCTATAAGGTGCTCGGCCTTGCGTTTGTTGAGCGGTTCGAGCCCGAAAACGGATGGTTTGTTCTGCACGGTCCTGTTCATAAAGGCGGACCGGACCCTCGTTTTGCGCCCGACATGAGCTATCTGAAGCACATGCCCGTCGATATTGAGTTTGCCGGACAGGGTACGACCGACGACGAAAAGGTCCGCTATGCGTTAAGGCGCGAGCGATTGGGGCAACAATGGTTCCGCAAGCAGCTCGTTGCCGCCTATGATGGCCGTTGCGCGGTGTCGGACTGCGGCGTCAGCGAAGCTCTGGAGGCTGCACATATCGAGAATTACTCGGGACCCAAATCGCAGGTTGCCAGCAACGGCATTCTGCTTCGGCGCGACTTACATGCTTTATTCGATGCTCATCTGATTTCGTTTGAGCCTGTTTGCGGCGAATATCGGCTGTGCGGATCGTACCTGCTGGATAAGACCGACTACGTTTCCTTTGCGGGTGCGACGCTAAGGCAGCCGAATGAGCGTCAGTGGCGACCCAATACGGTGTTTCTTGAGGCCCATCGCATCGAGTTCGATCGCTCGGAAAAGAAGCGTGAAAAGGCGGGGCTTCTGCCGTATTAGCGTATTTGGCTTTGGCGGTCTTTTACGATCGTGTCTTTTGATCGGATCGCGTGGCGATGCAATCTCGCGCGCACTTGCTGGTGCATGCTCTTCCTGGTTTGAATAACGGGAAGGGAGCGAGCGTGGGCTGGCGAGGCGATATTGCGATGGGGAAGTACGGAAAACTGCCGCGTGCCCTTATAGACAACAATATGTTTCCGAGCGTAGAGGTTGATTGCGGGTCGTTTGTCGTCACCTGCCCTTGCTGCGGCTCGCAAATACCGTGTCTCGACATTCGGTTCATCGATGCACGTGACAGGTTCAGCGACGAAGTGAGGAAACGTACGGGCGTTCATATGCCGGTGTATCCGGAGAAATGCCCTGTTTGTGGCCTCGATATCGTGTACGACGCCGGCGACGAGGGATAGGTGATGCGGAGGAGCTGGCTGTGAAAGCCTCTCCGCCCCTACAAATAAATCCCCTCACCGAGCTGCTTGTGGAACTCGGCGTGATGGTCGCGTGTCCAGGTAAAGAGTGCCTGGTCAAAGTCGGTACGCGTGGCCGGGACGCCAAAGACGCCGGCAACTTCGACGCGCACAAACTCCAGTGCCGGCAGCTTGTTGATGGCAGTGAGGGCAAACGGGGACGAGGGCTCCTCGAACAGATAGCGGCTGCCTTGCAGCGCGTCGCAACTGGTGCACGTGTTGCCGAGTGACGGGGCTTTGGAGGCTCGCGCGCCTACGGGCTTGTAGCCGCAGCGCTTATGAAGGTAGTCGCGGATCTCGCCCGGCACGCAGCCAAGAGCGGGCACGATGGCGAGTGCGTTGGCGTTGGCCGTGTCGATGGCAATGTGCCCGGCTTCGTTGGGCGCGTGCGCGATGGCGATGCTCTTGTCGTTATCGGTTCGATAGGGAATGCCGAAGGCCGCGACCGAGGTCTCTTTGTGACACTTCCAGCACTCGCGCTTGCCCAGTACTAGATATATATACGGCGCCGAGGGGTCGGATCGGTCAACACCGGGCAGCCACTCGGCAAAGGGCTCGGGGTTGACGCCGCTGGGTACATACCAGATCTTCTTGGTCCGGTCCCATTTGGCGCCCAGCGCCTTGGCTTCTTCTTTGTGTGAAAAGGGGACATCGAGCTCGGTGCGCATGGCGGCTCCTTGGTGCTGCAGGTGCAAGTGGCTCAAGGATACCGCAGGGCGCAGACATCGTGGCGTTTTGCCGAGAAGTTGCGGTGCGGACTGATTGGTTATGCCGATGGATAGATTGGCAAGTAGATGGTCGGCTTTTGACCAGTTGGGCGGTTGGAGCAGTTTGCGGCGCAGTTTTGTGCCTGGCTATTGTTGATGTTGGGGTATTGAATTTGTTTGGCTTCCATTCGTCAGGTGAATTGATGCTACGTTGCGATGACGGTTGGAGCTGCCAGCGGATTTGGCGACATAAAACAAAACAGCCCAGAGACATAGCCTCTGAGCTGCGAACATTTGGTGGGCGTTAGAAGATTTGAACTTCTGACCTC
>USDH01000105.1 GCA_900553415.1 uncultured Collinsella sp.
ACCGCCAAACAGTCCCTATTTCACCGCAACTTATGATGGGGAATTTTGGACGATGGGTATAATCGTCGTATTGCATTGAAATGTGGCGAAAGGAGTGGCAATGTCTCGGTATTGCGCCTCGTGCGGCAAACTTCTTGCAGATGATGCCAAGTTCTGCACCTCGTGCGGTGCACCCGTTGAGCAAACAACCGCGAGCGATAGCCAGCCCGCTTTTGAGCAGACCGGTTCCCTCGATACGCCGCAAGCCAAGGCGGACGACTCCCTCGCCTATAGCCCCGACCCCGCCGCAAGGACCGAGGCCGTCGAGACCACGCAGCGCATACCCGTCGCGAGCGGCTCGTCCCAACAGCAGCCGGCTCCCGCATACGCGCCCGCTTCGCCACAGACCCCCGCTCCCAAAAAGAGCGGCACCGGGCCGCTTATCGCCGTTATCGTTGTGCTGGTGGCGATCATCATCGCCCTGGTCGTTTTCTTTGTGATCAAGCCTTTCGACAACGCCGCCACGCAGACGACTGCCGAGGTAGCTAAGCTGCACCATGACGTCGACGACGATGACCTAAAGCCTCTCGGCGATCCCAACAGCCTGTACGACGATGATGACGATGACGACGAGGATGGCGGCGAAGCAACGCTCTCCGAGCAGAACCTCTACCGCCGACTGAGCGAATACTACGACTTGCTCGAAGACCTCGACAACTACGTCCGTGGCTGCGCACAGAACTTCAACGGCAGCTATCTGGAAGAGGATCGAACCACCCGTCAAAATCTCGCCGACGTCGCCGAGCGCACGGAGGACACCATCGAGCAGTATTACGACATCGTCGAGGACCTGGACGTCCCGACGAGCTCTAAGAACTACAGCTCCTGGAAAGACATCGTTGCCCTGTATGACGACCTGGACCACCGCATTGACGCGATCTGCGATGCCTGGGAGATCAGCCTGAAGTACGCAAAGCCCGCGGACCACAAGAATGAGATCGTGGCGCCGCTGTCACGCGACAACGTGGCGGGCACCAATGACAATAAGTACCGCCTAGACTTTGAGGAGCGCTATCCCGGCGCCAAACCTGTCGAGGTGAACTAGCGCTCTGCCGGTCTAAAAAACGAGCGAGGATCGCGGGGTCCTCGCTCGTTTTTTTAGTCAATGTTTCGACTGCGCCGTTACTTGTCGGCGGCTGCTTTCTTGGCAGTCGACTTCTTCGCGGTCGTCTTCTTGGCGGCAGTGGCTTTCTTAGCCGTCGTCTTCTTGGCCGCCGTCGTCTTCTTGGCCGTGCTCGCCTTAGTCGTGGTCTTGCGACCGCGGGCGGGCTTCTTCTCCTTGGTCGGGCAGTCCATGTTGACGCAGATACGCCACGGGCCGCGCGCCGTGTTGACCACCACGATGGGGGCGCCGCACTCGGGGCAGGTCTCACCCGTCGCCTCGAGCTTGCCGCGCGCCGGCAGCGGATAACTCACGCCGCAGTCATCGTAGTTGGTGCAGCGGATAAAGCGCTTGCCGCTCTTCTCGCTCTTGTGCGCGATCAGGTCTCCATGGCGTCCGGCCTCGGCGCACACCTTGCACTCGCCCACCTTAAGGTCAGGCTCGTAGTTGGTGGGGCACGTGGGGTTCACGCAAATCTCGAAGGCCTTCTGGCGGA
Source organism: uncultured Collinsella sp. (assembly GCA_900553415.1). Classification (GTDB taxonomy): domain Bacteria; phylum Actinomycetota; class Coriobacteriia; order Coriobacteriales; family Coriobacteriaceae; genus Collinsella. The sequence goes on from USDH01000105.1 coordinate 1,638, forward strand.
ACGGCTGACACTTAATGCGCGGCGCACCGCACTCGGGGCACACGGCGGCCTCGCCCTCGAGCGGGCTTACCTTGACGCCACTCGGCACCGGATAGGTCACGTCGCAGTCGGGCCATCCCATGCAGCCGATAAAGCTGCCGCGGGTCTTGGCGCTCGTCTTCATAACCAGATCCTTGCCGCACTTGGGGCAAGCGCCCACGCGCGCATCGGCCGTGACGGCGTCGCTGATGGCGTCGCCCAGCTCCTGCGTGTGCTTAAGCAGCTCGTCGAGCACGCCGGCAAGCAGCGCACGCGAGTGCGTCACGACATGCTCTTCGGTGTCCTCGCCGCGCTCGACGCGGGTCATGTCGCCGTCGAGCTCGCTGGTCATATCGGGGCTCGTGATGCGCGGGGCAAACTGCGTCAGCGCATCGATGATGGCAATGCCCAGCTGGCTCGGCTCAACGGGATCGTTTTTGAGATAGCGCACGGCATACAGGCGCTCGATGATGCTCGCGCGCGTGGACTTGGTGCCCAGGCCGCGCTTTTCCATCTCCTGCACGAGCTTGCCCTGGCTGTAGCGCGCGGGCGGCTCGGTCTGTTTGGCCTCGAGCTTAATGTCGAACACATCGACCGTATCGCCCTGCTCCAGCGGCGGCATCTGCTCGTCGCGCTTAAGTCCGTACGGGTACGCCTCGCGGAAACCCGGGGTCACGAGCACATCGCCCGAAGCCACGAACGGCTCACCGTTCACATCGAGCTCGAGCTTGGTGTTCTCGATAGTCGCGGGACCCATGAGCGTCGCCAGGAAGCGACGGGCGATCAGGTCATAGAGCTTGCGCTGGCCGCCGTCGAGCGTGGACGGATCGCCCTCGCCCGTGGGGTAGATAGGCGGGTGGTCGGTGGTCTCGACCTTGCCGCGCGTGGGCTTCATGGGGCCGGCGAGCACCTTTTTGCACACGGGCGCCAGCGCCGGGTTGATCTTTGCCAGGTCACTCACCACGGCGCCCAAATCGAGCGTCGCGGGATACACGGTGTTGTCGACACGCGGGTAGCTGATAAGGCCCGCCATGTAGAGGGACTCGGCGATGCGCATCGTACGCGCAGGCGAGATGCCCTCGGCCGCAGCGGCAGCCTGCAGCGAGGTCGTCGCAAACGGCGTGGGCGGCTGCTGCTTGCGGGAGCGCTTGGTCACCGCGGCAACGGTCGCCGTCTTGGCGCCGTCGACGTGACCATACGCCGTCTCGGCAGCATCTTTGTCGGTAAAGCGTGCCGTCTTGTGCGCGATCTTAAAGCGATCGTCCTCGGCAGCGCCCTGCGCGGCACCCATACCGCGAATCTGCCAATAGTCCTCGGGCACAAACGCCATGCGCTCGCGCTCGCGCTCGACCACCAGGGCGAGTGTCGGCGTCTGCACGCGGCCGGCGGAGCGCACGTTACCAAAGCCGCCAAACTTGGCGAGCGTCAAGTAGCGCGTGAGCACCGCACCCCAAATGAGGTCGATGTGCTGACGGCTCTCGCCGGCGTCAGCCAGGTTCTGGTCGAGCGAGACAAGGTTATCGAAGGCCTGCGTGATCTCGGCCTTGGTAAACGAAGAATACTGGGCGCGGGCGACCGGCAAGTCGGGCGCAACCTCGCGCACCTTGTTGAGGGCGTCCGAACCGATCAGCTCGCCCTCGCGATCGAAGTCCGTAGCGATGATGACGCTGTCGGACTTCTTGGCAAGGTTCTTGAGCGAGCGAATGAGCTCTTTCTCGGCCGGCAGCTTAATGACGGGCGCCCAGGTGAGATAGGGCAGGCTCTCGAGCTTCCAGCCCTTGATGGAGATACCGTCGGCAAGGAACGGCTTGCGCTTGGTGTCGTACGGCGGACGGGCCAGGCCATCGGGCATATCAGCCGGCAGCATCTCGCCGTCCTCGGTCACCGAATACCAACCCAGCTTTTTATCGAACAGCACGCTGTCGCAAAAATCGGGCGCAAGGATGTGACCGGCAAGGCCGATGGTCACGCACTCCTCGCCCTTCCACTCAAAACGGTAGATGGCGGTGTTGTACACCTTGTCCTTTTTGGGTTTGCCCGTGGACAGACGCTCGGCGATTTGACGCGCGGCGTCGTTTTTCTCGGCGATGATGAGCTTCAAAAGAGGCTCCTATCTCGTATCTCTGCGGCTACGCCCGCCCGTATGGCGGCCGACTTACGCCCTTGCTTGCTCAATCTGCCCGATGAGCCAATCGCACCAGGCATCCATGCCCTCGCCCTTGCGCGCGCTCACGGCAAACCGCGGCGCTTGCGGATTGAGGTCATCGAGGGTCTTAGTATACCTATCCATGTCAAAATCGAAAGCCGGGGCCACGTCGACCTTGTTGAGCAGCTGTGCGCCGGCATGTTGGAAGATGCCCGGGTACTTGATGGGCTTGTCGTCGCCCTCGGGCACCGAGAGGATCATGATGGACAGGTTCTCGCCCAGGTCAAAGTCGACTGGGCAGACCAGGTTACCCACGTTTTCGATAAAGATGACGTCGATGTTCTCCAGACCGACGGCCCGGTCGAACGCATCGACAGCCTCCATGATCATGTTGCCCTCAAGGTGGCACAGGCCACCCGTGTTGATCTGGATGGCGGGCATGCCGGCTTCCTTCATGGTGATGGCGTCGACGTCCGAGGCGATGTCGCCCTCGATGACGGCGCAGCGCAAGCCGGCCTTGTCGCGCAGGCGCTCGTTGGTGCCCAGGATCGTGGTGGTCTTGCCCGAACCGGGGCTCGACAAGACGTTGATCACATAGGTGTTTGTCTCATTAAATCGCTGACGCAGCTGATCTGCCAGGCGCTCGTTGCGCGACAGAATCGGCGATGCGATATCAATCGTTTTCTCAGCCATACTCGGCACTCCTTACTTTGGCCCCTTTATACCCCATCACCAGATGGCTAGCGGGCTAATCGTCGGGGGTTTCGATTTCGATACTCGCGATATCGAGCTCGCGGCCGTGCAGTAGGCGCACGTTGGCACCACCACACTGGGGACAGCGACAGTGGAAGCGATCGTGGTCAAAGACCTCGCCGCAGTCCAAGCATTCACTTTGTGGGTGAATCTCCTCAACCGCGAGCTCGCAGCCTCGCGTGAGCGGGTCCTCGTCGCGAAATGTCTCCCATGCAAAGTCAAGCGCCTCGCGCACAACTTCGGTCATATCCCCGATACGCAGCGTTACCAAAACGGCGCGCGAGGCCCCCGCCCCACGCGCCGCGCGAATCACTGTATCGAGTATGCCGTTGACAATGCCAACCTCGTGCATACCGATTTACTCCTCGTCGTCCTCGTCGTCCGAGAACAGGTCCAGACGGCTCACGAACAGGCCCTCCTTGCCCTCGCGCGCGGTAATGACCACGCGGGCGATGGCGAGCGAGATCTCGTAGAGCGAAAGCAGGGCACCGTACATAAGGCCCAGCGTGACGGGCGAACCGTCGGGCGTGATCACGGCCGAGCCCACGAGCAGGCCCACGTACACGTAGCGCCAGGCGCTGCGGAAGGCCGCGTAGGACACGATGTGGAAAACAGACAGGTAGAAGATGATGAGCGGCAGCTCAAACGCCACACCAAAGCCGATCATAAAGAGCAGCTCCATGTTGACGTAGTTCTCCAGATCGGGCAGCGCGGTTGCGACGGCCGAGGTCTCGCCGATGAGCCACTCAAAGCCCGCAGGAATGATGATGAAGTAGCAGAAGATGGCACCCAGGAAGAACAGCACCGTCGAGGCGAGCACCGTGGGCACGACCCATTTGCGCTCGTTGGGACGCAGTGCCGGCAGGAAAAATGCCAGAATCTGCCAGATGATCATGGGCGTGCACATGACCACGGCCATCTTGATGGCCAGCGAGAAGCGCAGGCCAAAGCCGCCGAGCGTGGTGGTGATGTAGAACTTACCGTCCGGCACAAAGGAGCGGATGGGGTCTTCCAGGATGTCGAGCACCACGGGCGTGGC
>USDH01000106.1 GCA_900553415.1 uncultured Collinsella sp.
GAAAGGCCCACCTTGAGCGGGCGGGCCTTTCGAGCTGGTGTAAGAAATAGGAAAAGGAGAATGGCGATTGTAAAAGGGTGTAACCTTACACCCGGCTGCGTCTTCACTGTGCGGGGCGGGGACGCGGCCAGTAAGGAGAATGGCGTGATGTGGGCGGGCTGTTGCTTGCGGGGAAACAACCCATCCCGTAGGGGCGCATTCTATATGCGCCCGTCAACCGGCAGCCCCTTGCGGGCGGATACGGGAGCCGCCCCTACAGAAGCGCGGGAGAAAATCACTCGGTATAGAACAGCATACGGCTGTAGCAGGGCAGGGGCCAGTAATCCTCATCGACGATGCTCTCGGCCTCGTCGGCGGCGGCACGCAGGGCATCCATCGCGGGGATGACCTCGTCGTGGAAGGCGTGTGCCTTGGCGGCCTCGTCGTCCATGGCGCTGACCTTGTCGGTAGCGGCCTGCAGGGCGTCGGTGGCGTCGGACATCTCGTCGGTGTACTTGCTCAGGGCGGTCAGGACCTTCGTCTCGGCCTTGGTGGAGATGCCCTCCACAGCGGCGGTCTTGGCGGCGGCTGCGCCGGCGACCTCGCCCATGTAGGCTGTGGCGGCGGGGATCAGCTGCTTGTTGGCGATCTTGAGCATCGTGCGGGCCTCGATGTTGAGGATCTTGGAGTAGTGCTCCATCTCGACCTCGTAGCGGCTCAGCATCTCGGTCTTGGTCAGGACGCCGAACTCCTCCATCAGGGCAATGTTCTTAGCTTCCTTCAGCGCGATCATCGCGTCGGGGGTGCACTTGCGGTTCGGCAGGCCGCGGCGCTCGGCCTCGACCTCCCATGCCTCGCTGTAGCCGTTGCCGTTGAAGATCACGCGGCGGTGCTCGTTCAGCGTCTTTTTGACCCAGGCGGCAGCCGCGCACTCAAAGTCAGCGGCACCGGCGGTCTCGGCCACGAACTCCTTCAGGCTCTTGGCGACGGCGGTGTTCAGGATCGTGTTCGCGTCGGACAGGTTCTCGGCGGAGCCGGGCATACGGAACTCAAACTTGTTGCCGGTGAAGGCGAACGGGGAGGTGCGGTTGCGGTCGGTGTTGTCCTGCATCAGCTTGGGCAGGGTATCGGCGCCCAGGTCAAGCACGCCGCGCGTGGCATGGACGGAAGCCTTGCCATCGATGATCTTCTCGACAACCTCGGTGAGCTGGTCGCCCAGGAAGATGGACATAATCGCCGGAGGAGCCTCGTTGGCGCCCAGACGATGATCGTTGCCGGCCGAGGCAACGGAGGCACGCAGGAGCTCCTGATAGTTATCGACGGCCTCGATCACCGCGGTGAGGAAGACGATGAACTGCAGGTTGTCAAGCGGGGTGTCGCCCGGGTCGAGCAGGTTCTCGGACTCGGTGCCAAGCGACCAGTTATTGTGCTTGCCCGAACCGTTGATGCCCTCGAAGGGCTTCTCGTGCAGCAGGCAGACCAAGTCGTGGCGGGAGGCGATGAGCTTCATCTTCTCCATCATGACCAGGTTCTGGTCGATGGCCTCGTTGACCTCGCCATAGACAGGAGCGAGCTCATGCTGGCAGGGGGCGACCTCGTTGTGCTTGGTCTTGGCGGGAATGCCAAGCGCCCACAGCTCATCGTCCAGGTCCTTCATGTAGGCCGAGACGGTGGGGCGGATAGCGCCAAAGTAGTGCTCCTCGAGCTCCTGGCCCTTGCAGGGAGCAGCGCCAAAGAGGGTGCGGCCGGTGATGACCAGGTCCTTGCGCTTGCGGTAGGCGTCCTTCTTGATCAGGAAGTACTCCTGCTCGTCGCCCACGGAAGGAACGACCTTCTTGGGGGTCTTGCCGAACAGCGCCAAAACGCGCTTGGACTCACGCGAGAGCGCGGTCATGGAGCGCAGCAGCGGGGTCTTCTTGTCCAGGGCCTCGCCCGTGTAGGAGCAGAAAGCCGTGGGGATGCACAGGACATCGTCCTTGATAAAGGCGGGGCTGGTGGGATCCCAAGCGGTGTAGCCACGGGCCTCGAAGGTGGCACGCAGGCCGCCGTTGGGGAAGCTGGAAGCATCGGGCTCGCCCTGGATGAGGTTCTTGCCCGTAAACTTGGTAATGGCGGTGCCGTCGTGGTTGGGCTCGAGGAAGCTATCGTGCTTCTCGGAAGTAATGCCCGAAAGCGGCTGGAACCAGTGCGCGTAGTGCGTAGCGCCCTTGGAGATGGCCCAGACCTTCATAGCGTGGGCAACAGCGTTGGCCACATCCAGGTCGAGCGGCTCACCCTCCTCGAGGGTTGCGGCAAGGCGCTTCCAAATGTCCTTGGGGAGGTAGTCCTTCATGACTTCCTCAGAGAACACCATGGTCCCGAAGCGGTCAGTAAGATCGGCCATACGGAACTCCCTTCGTATCGGCACCGCGTGAGAAGCGGTGTTGATTACTAACGAACGAGTCATAGCTTAGACTCGCCGTGTTTCCGCAACATTACCGTTATGTTGCTGTCGCGAAACCAATCAATGAGGTTACCGCATCGCGGCGGCGTTGCCACCCTCAACAGCCAATCAACTGTATAAATTGCAGACCTCCCCGCATGGTTTAAGGGTAGTCAATTTGGGATGGGGCTCTATTAACTGGTATTTCACATCAGATACCAGTCTTTACTGCCCATCTTAGATTGACCGCCATGTTATAGGGAATGCCGATAGCAAGGCATCTTTGATTGGTATCCCCAAATAGCGAGTGAAACTCCACCGTGACACAGTGGTGCTGTAGAATCCTTACAACACATCACACTATTACGTATCTAGAGGAGCACGATATGCGCGTCGACGAGGTTTTTAAGCAGGCAGCATCCCAGGGCACCGCACCCGTTTCGTTTGAGATGTTCCCGCCCAAGGGCGAGCTTACCCTCGACACGGCTCGCGAGGTGGCGGGCAACCTGTGCAAGCTTTCGCCGAGCTTTGTCTCGGTCACCTGCTCGGCCGGCGGCTCGGGCAACGGTGCCACCACCGCCCCCATCGCGCATATGATTACGAGCGAATTCGATACACCCTCGGTGGCGCACCTCACCTGCGTCGGCCGCACGCACGCCGATATCGCCGCCAAGATCGACGAGTATCGCACCGCCGGCGTGGAAAACATCCTGGCCCTGCGTGGAGATCTCCCTGCCGGCGCGACCGAGGACGACAAGCCCGCCTCCGACTACGCCTACGCCCGCGACCTCATCCCCGAGCTCATCGACGCCGGCTTTTGCGTGGGCGCCGCGGCCTACCCCGAGGGCCACATTGCCTGTGAGGATCTCAACCTCTCGGTCGAATACCTCAAGCAAAAGCAGGACGCCGGCGCAAGCTTCTTTGTGACGCAGCTCTTCTTTGATAACGAGTGCTTCTACCGCTTCCGCGAGCTTGCCGACAAGGCCGGTATCACCGTGCCCATTACCGCGGGCATCATGCCGTTTATGGGCAAGTCGCAGATCAGCCGCATGGTCTTTATGTGCGGCGCGTCACTGCCCTCCCCCGTCATCAAGATTCTCGCCAAGTACGAGAACGACCCCGAGAGCCTGCAGGCAGCCGGTGTAGATTATGCCGCCCGCCAGCTTTGCGACCTCAAGGAGCACGGCGCCGACGGCCTGCACCTGTACACTATGAACCGTCCTGCGATCGCCGCGACCATTATGGAGCGCTTGGGGTAATGGAAAAACCGCACATCGATACAACCGCTGTCGAAGTGCCGGCCGACCTTGCGTCGCCGGCGCTTTACCGTGTCGATGCTGCGCACCATCCCCGTGTCGACCGTACCGAGATGCTGCGGTATCTGGGTTACGGCGGCCAGCAGATTGAGTCCGAACTGTCACGACGTATTGAGCTTGTGGTCGAGCGTCTGGAACTGGACATTGAGCCCCGTGGCGTGCGCCGCGTATTTGCCATCGATGCCACGAGCGTGGACGAGCAGGGAGAGCCCAGCATCCGTCTGGTTGGCACCAACGTTGAGCTGCGAGGTCGCGATATCTATCGACATCTCAAAGATGCCCGCTTTGCCGCGCTCATAGCATGCACCCTCGGCATGGACGCCGAGCGTCGCCTGCGCATCACGGGAGCCCAACATCCCCTGGAGGGTGCCGTGCTCGACGCCGCGTGCTCCGCTTACGTGGAAGCCGCCGTCGAGCAAATGGACCAGCAGGTCAAGACGGACGCCGCCGTTCATGGGCTCGCCGGCAACTGGCGCTTTAGTCCCGGCTACGGCGACTGCCCGCTCTCGGCCCAGCGCTCGATCGTCAATGCGCTCAACGCCACGCGGCTCATCGGGCTTACCGTCACGCCGACCAGCCTGCTCATGCCCACCAAGAGTGTGACCGCGGTGATCGGTCTGTTTGACGGCGAGGTCCACGACGCCCAGAGCCGCCCCACCTGCAATATATGCCGCATGCACGAGCACTGTCGCTTCCGCGCCGCCCACACCACCTGCTATTCCAGCCATTAGGAGCCATCGATGTTTACTCCGCTTATCACTCATGATCTGGACGGCGCCGCGCTGGCGGCACCCGTTGATGCCGCACGCCGTAATGGCGCTGCACACAAGACACGCACGATCGACGACCTTCGCATTAAGGACGATCGCCTGCGCGCCGCCATCGAGGGCACGGGGCACCTGCTGTTCGACGGCGGCATGGGCACCATGCTGCAGGCCGCCGGCATGAAGGCAGGCGCCCTGCCCGAGCTGCTCAACTTTGAGGAGCCCCAGGTTATCACTGATATCCAGCGTCAGTACGTCGAGGCCGGCTGCGACGTGATCACCGCCAACACCTTTGGCGCCAACGCCCACAAGCTCGACGGTGCCGCCACCGTGGCAGACGTCTTTGCCGCGGCCGTCGCCTGTGCCCGCGAGGCCGGCGCCCGCTACGTCGCCGGTGACATCGGCCCCATCGGCGCGTTGCTTCGTCCCCTGGGTACCCTGAGCTTCGACGAGGCCTATGACCTCTTTGCCGAGGAAGTTCGCGCCGGCGTCGATGCGGGCGTGGACCTCTTTATTATCGAGACCATGACTGACCTTGCCGAGATCAAGGCGGCGGTCCTCGCCTGCCGCGAGAACTCCGACCTGCCCGTCTTTGCCACCATGACCTTTGAGGAAGACGGGCGCACCTTCCTGGGCACGAGCCCCGAGGTTGCGGCCATCACGCTCGACGCTATCGGCGCCGACGTTTTGGGCATCAACTGCAGCCAAGGACCGGCTGAGCTCCGGGGACTCGCCGCACGTATGCTCACCGTTACCGACAAGCCCGTTATGGTGCAGGCCAACGCGGGACTCCCCCATGTGGACGACGACGGCAACACCGTCTTTGATATCCAAGCCCCCGAATACGCCGAGGCCGTTGCCGGCATGATCGCCGACGGCGTGAGCGTCGTGGGCGGCTGCTGCGGCACCACGCCGGCGCACATGGCGGCCCTGCGCACGCTTATCGACAACCACACGCCCAGGCCGCGCCACCGCAAGCCCAGCATGTCGGTCACGAGCGCCCAGACGGTTGTGGACCTTCCCTGCGACGGCCACAAGATCGCCGTCATAGGCGAGCGCATCAACCCCACCGGCAAAAAGCGCCTGCAGCAGG
>USDH01000107.1 GCA_900553415.1 uncultured Collinsella sp.
CATGGGAAACCGAATGACGGTACGAGCATCCATTCGGCTTCCAAGGCGGCCACGGACAGAACGGGACGAACAGAAAAGAGCGACGGACGCCTACTCCCCCGCCACGCTCGCGCGCAGCTTGGCGGCGATGGGCTCCGAGGCCAGCAGGAATACGAGCATGACCACAGAACACACCAGGCACACGATCCAGGTGCTCGCAAAGGAACCCGTGGCATCGAACAGCACGCCCGAGACGATAGCGCCCACGGTGCCGCCGACCATCTCGAGCGAGGTAATGGTGCCCGTGACCTTACCGAGGTCGGCCATGCCAAACTGCTTGGAAGCCGCGATCGTGGGCGTGATGGTGCCCATGCACGTTCCGATACCAAAGCTCACAGCGGCGACAATAGGACCGAGGTCCGTCGTCGGGAAGCACAGCGCCACGCAGGCGATAATGCACGCAACGGAGCCAAGGATATTGCCAAAGCGCAGACCGAAACGGTCATAGATCGCACCGAGCGAAATCTTGGCGATAACGACGGTGACCATGTAGGCCGAAAGCACGGTACCTGCCCACATGGGATCGTGGCCGCCCGTGACGATCTTGGCGCCGTTGACGGTAACACTCGTCATGTTGGTGACCTGGTTGGGCAAGATGGCGCCGTTAACGAGACCCATAAAGAGGAAGGCGACGACAAGCAGCCAAAACGCCGGGCTCTTCTTGATACGAGACCAGCCGACGCTAACCTCGGGCGCCGTGCGCTCGTCCTTGTCACCCGCGGTGGAAACAGACGGATCGCCCGGGTTCTCGCCGAGCGGCTTAAGGCCAATCTCGGAAGGCTTGGTGCGGAAGGAATAGTCATGCAGTTAACGAAAATGGTGTAGCACGTGGCCATGATGACAAAGCCGGAGGCCACCACGAGCCAGCCGAGGAAGAACTTACGCTGCTGGGACATACTGCTCCTTATTTAACAAACGAATAGCCGGCGCCGGGCGCCGGTAGTGCCCAAGATTGCCTTGAAAGACAAGGGCATAGGCCTTACGGCCATGCCCGCAGGCTTGAAAGGCAAGGTTGGGTGCTACCGGTGGTCGGCGATATAGCCCAGAGCGACGGCGGTATAGGCCGCGGCACCGAGTGGCAGCTCGGCATCGTTAAAGCGCGCCTTGGGATGGTGCTGGGCAAAATGCTCATCCGTATCGGTTACAGCGGCGCCCACGGTAAAGTACGCGCTCGGGATCTCGCTCGAGATAAGCGCAAAGTCCTCGCTCGCCATGGCGTGGAACAACGGCAGGAAAGCTGCCTTGGGCAATGTCGCACCCACATAGCCCAGCGATGCCTGAGTCATATCGCTGTCGAGCACAAGCGGCGAAACATCCGAAAGCGTCTCGATGGTCGCTGGCGTACGATATGTTGCGGCAACGCCGTTGACGACCTCGGCGATACGCTCCTTGAGATGAGCCATGAGCTCGACATCGAAGCCGCGCAGCGTTCCCTCGAGCACGCAGGTGTCGGGGATGACGTTGGCCGCCAAGCCGCCGGCAAACTTACCCACGGTGAGTGCGACCTCCTTGGCCGCCGGCACCTCTCGGGAGATGAGCTCCTGGAGTGCCAGGTGCACATGGACGCCAGCCGTGATGGGGTCGATGCAGATCTCGGGGCTCGAGCCATGGCCGCCCTTGCCCTGCAGCGTGATGCGAAAACCGTACACGCCCGAAAGCGCCGGGCTCCCATAGAGCACCAGGCCGAGCGGCGACTGGCTGTTAACGTGCATGGCGAAAGCCGCCTGGGGACGCGGGTTCTGCAGCAGGCCATCGGCAATGGCAGCGCGTGCCCCTTCAAAGGTCTCCTCGCCCGGCTGGAACAGCAACTTAACCGTGGCGTTGGCATCAACAAGCTCGGCCTCGCGGGCCTTGAGCAGGCGCGCCGCACCAAGCAGGGCCGTCGCGTGCATATCGTGACCGCAAGCATGCATGCAGCCATTGGTGGATGCAAAGGGCTCGCCGGATTCCTCGACAACGGGCAGGGCATCCATATCGCCTCGGAGCATGACGACCGTTCCGGCCTGCTCATTCGTGCAGACGCCATTGCCCCGGGCCGCGGCGGCACCGGCGCCGACAAGGCCCACAACGCAGGAACCATCAACGAGCGTGGCAAATGGGATGTCCATCTCGGTCAGGCGCGCTTGGATATACGCAGAGGTCTGTGGGAGGCTATTACCCAGCTCGGGCATCTGGTGGAGATCGTGTCGCCACGCAGCGAGCTCGTCTGCAAAAGCCTGAGCTTCTGCAACAAGACCATCACCGATAGCGGTCTGCGCCGCTGCGGTAGCCTGAGGCGCTGGTTGCGGTTGAAGATCGGACAGAGCTGATGCCATAGATGCCCTCCAGTATCGTTTTTGCAGCAAGCACTTTGATAGCGTAAAGTGCAAGGTACTACTTTAAGGGCGAGGCATAAAAAATGCCGCCCCGGGAGGGCGGCGCAACAAGTTGTTTACAATTGCGGGCGCGGCTTTCGACGCAAAAAATCGAAGTGAGTCTCGCTCAAGATAATCGACAGGAAGATGAGCGCGAAGCCGGCGAGCAGGCGCGAGGTGAGCGCCTCCCCCATCAACAGCACCGAGAACAGCACACCCGAGGGCGACTCCATCGAAAGGAGCAGCGAGCCCGTCGAGGCCGGGACATGCGCCAGGCCGACGTTTTGGATGAGCAGAGCCGCGCATGTGCAGCCCACCGAGAGAAACGCCATCGCACTGATAAAGCTCGGCGTCCACACGGACAGAGGCGCTTGGGTCTCGAATAGCAGCGACGTTGCCAGGTTCAGCACGCCGTTGCCCACAAACATCCAAAACGTGATGACGTTGATGTCCATTTTGCGACCGTACTTGGCAGTCACCGCCATCTGGATGGCGAAAAAGGCCGCACCCGCCAGCGTAATGACGTCACCAATGTTGAATTCAACGCTATCGAGTGCGACGAGGCCAATGCCCGCTAGGCACAGCAGCGCGGCACCCAAGTTGTAGCGCGTGAGCTTTTCGCCGCTCAGGAAATAGCTCGCGAACGGCACAAGGATGCAATACGTGCCCGTCAAAAAAGCATTCTTGCCCGCCGTAGTATGTGCCAGACCGACCGTCTGCAACGCATAGGCCGCCCACATGAGCACGCCCATACTCAGGCCAACGATCAGGTTGCGAGCGTTGAGGTGCGCGATGATGCGCTTGTGGAAGACGGCAAACATGACCAACGCTGCGGGCAGAAAACGTACATAGAGCAGCGCGAACACCGGAATGGTGCCGAGTGCGTCCTTCATAGTGGTAAAGGAGTAGCCCCAGATAACCGCCACCGAAAGTAGCAGAACTTTCCAGAACAGCGGCGAGCGAGCGCCGGCGCCCCGGGGAATACCGCCCGCGCCCAAATCCTCACGGGCTACAGGGCTATCGGGCAAGTTTTCGATTTCGTTGGCAGCGTATTGGGCCATGGAACATCCTCGCACTCAATCTGGGCGTGGTGTCCGCACGCGTATGGCTGCGTGCCGCCTCATGGTCAAATAAAAACAGGGCGCACCGGACCCCCGGCACGCCCCGCTACTGTAGCAACAATCAGCGCTGCATCGCAATCCAGCATAATAAAGTGTCAAACTGGAAGACCTCGATGTTCTGACAGCGTTTACGTGGCTGAACTAAATCAATTTGGTTGACTCCAGCTTTTCGATGATCCAGTCGTTGGCTTTGATGACCGGGCGGCGGAAGACCACACCCAGGGCCAGCGACGGAATCAGATAGCTCGCCAGAATGCCTAGCTCAATCCAGTACTCCATATGGTAGGCACCGGCCATGGCGGCATGCATGGCGTTGATGCCGTGAGTAAACGGCAGGAACGGATAGATCGCCTGGAACACAGGGCCGGTCATCTCGATGGGGAACGTACCGCCCGAACCGCCGACCTGCATAACCAACAGCACGACGGCGAGCGCCTTGCCGATATCGCCAAACGAAACCGTAAGCGTGTAGACGATATTGGAGAACACGAGACTCGCGACCCAGCCCGCCAGCACAAACTGCAGCGGGTCGTCGCACTGGATGCCAAAGAACAGGATGTCGCCCGCGCACACGAGCGTTGCCTGCAGCAGGGCCAGACCGCCAAAGAACAGGTAGCGGCCCAGGTAGATCTCGTGCAGGCGCACGGGGATGAGCTCGTTGATGAGCTCGTCGTCGACCGAGACCTTCATCATGGCCGCCAGCACGATCGAGCCGACCCATAGCGACAGAATCGTGTAGAACGGTGCCATGGCCGAACCGTAGTTACGAATCGGATAGACCGGCTTGCGATCGAGCGCGACGGGGCCGGAAAGCGACACGGCCAAACCCTCGGGATCGTTGCCAATCATCGTCTTGATCGTGGCAAGGTCGTCCGACATCAGGGCGCCATCGAGCTCGTCCTTAAACGCACTGATCTTGTCCGACGCCTCGCCCAGCTGATCGGAAGCCTTGTTGACCAGCTTTGCAGCCTTGGAGAGGCCCTTTGCCAGCGAACCGGATGCGTCGGTCAGGCCGGCAACAGCACTATCCAGATCGTTCGAAATACCGTTCAGCGAATCCAAAACGCCCGAGATGGTCTTCTTGAGCTCCTTTGCCTTGGCCGAGAACGTGGAGTCGTAGTCGAACTTGGCGCCCGAAATGCCCGCCTTGGCATCGGCGATGGCCTGATCGACCTCGGCACGCGTGCTGTTGACCTCTGCCATGCTGTCAGAAAGGGACTTAGCAGTTGCCGTCAGGTCCTTGGCGTTGTTGCGATACTCCACCGCGATCCTGCCCAGCGATGTTGCCACAGATTTAAGGCTCTCCTGGAGCTTTTCGTCACTGACCTGCTCGGCAAAGCCGCGGAGCTGGTCGGCCGTGGCGTCGATATCGTCGGCACGTGTATTGAGCGCCGCCGCGGCATCGTTGAGCTGAGACACCGTAAGGTAGACATGCTGATTCGCGGCATCGAATGCCTTCGCAAGCTCGGCGGACACGTTGTCGAACGAGCCCGCGCTTCCGTCAATCGCGGCGTTGATGGCGTCGTTGGCGGCCTTCAGCGCTTCTTTGGAATCGCTCATGCCGCTCTTGGCATGCTCCATCAACTGCTTGGTCGACTCATCGACCGTACCCGTCTGCTGGAGCATACCGCTCGCCGACGTCAACGAATCGGACGTAGAGCTCAAAATGCCCGCCAGCGACGAAGCATTAGCCTGAACGTCTTGCAGGTCCCCAATCGAATCGCCGAGCGTCGAGGACAGGTTGGCGATAAAGTTGCTGACCTGGTCGGTGCTCATGTAATCGAGCAGGCTGGACACCGTCTTAAGACCGATGCTCGTAATGGTCTCGGTAAAAGATTCGTTAACCTGGTTCTGAACGGCGCTCGAACCCTTCTCGGTCACGATCTGCGCGATGGCGTTGGCCTTCTGATTCTCGTAAAACTCGATATCGGCATGCTTAACGTCGGTCGAAAAGAGCGTCATCATATCGGCACTAAACGTCTTAGGGATAACGACAGCCGCATAGTATGCGCCCGATTTGACGCCCTCGATGGCCTTTTCTCGATCGTTGAGCACAACC
>USDH01000108.1 GCA_900553415.1 uncultured Collinsella sp.
ACAGCGCGGCAGCAAGATCGTCCACTACGTAATATCCGCCGAGCAACGCCTCGGCGACGGGACCGTAGCCTGCGCGCACGGACAGACGATCAACCAGACGGGTACCGGCAGCGCCCTCAGCGGCGGTAGAGCCGCTCACGCCGCGCGCCACCAGCAGTGCCTCGCCCGAGGCCTTCTTCTGGTCCAGAGCGGCACGACCGGCACGCTCAAGCGCGGACGTATCGTCGAACAGCAGCGCATCGATATCGCCGGCAAGCAGCTGCTCCACCAGGCCCTCGAGCTCACGAGGGGCCTCGAGCACGTCGCCCAGACGACCCGAGACATCGCCGCCCAGCGCACCCACCAGGCGGCTCACGAGCGGCGAGCTGTCGGCCATGCGGGCATCGAGTTTCTTTTGACTGGCAAGCTCCGAGCGCACCTCGGATAACTTGTCGCGTGCCTCGCTCTCGCGGGCACGCAGGTCCTTCAGGGCCACGCGTGCCGTCTCGGTGGCCTCACGCGCATCGACCTGAGCCTGGCGCGCTTCCTCAAGAGCGTACTCAAGCTCCTCGGCGCGGTCGCGACGGCTCTCGAGCGAAGCCGTGACCTCCTCGAGCTGTTCATCGATCTGCTCCAGGCGCGAGGCGTACATGTTGTCCTCGACCTCGGCGTTGCTCAAGGAATCCTTCACCTTAGCGAGCTCGAGCGCGGCGTTATCGGCCACGCGCTGCACATCGCGCTGTTCGCGCGTAAGCTGCGAAATCTGTGCATCAAGCGCCACGCGGCGCTCGTGGAGCTCGGCGGCGGCAGGACCAGCGGCGTCAACGTCCTCCTGGGCCTGCATGTGCGCACCGGTCACTTCCTCAAGCTGGGCACGCGCGTCCTCGAGCTCCTCGACCACGCGACGACGCTGATGCTCGGAGCTCGAGATCTGACCGCGCATGTCAGACAGGCGCGACACCATGTTGTGGCCCTTTTCCTCGAGCAGGCGCATATCGGAGTTAATGCGGCCGACCACGTCTTGCATATGGCGGCGCTGCTCGCCCAGATCGCCCACAAACAGGCCCTTTTCCTCGAGCATGACCTGAAGCTTCTCGAGCTCGCGCTCCTTTTCGCCCAAGCGGTACTGCGCAAGCTCAAGCTCGGCCGCGCCCTCTTTGGAGCGGCTCTCCAAGTCGTTCCACTGCGACTGCAGCGAACGCAGCTCGTCGGCGGCGAGCATCTGCGTAAGCTCGTTCGCGCGCGAGGACAGCTCTTTATACTTGCGCGCGCGATCGACCTGACGCTCCAGCGGTCGCAGCTGACGGGCGATTTCCTTATTGATGTCGCGGGCACGCGTCAGGTGCTCGTCCATCGACTTAATCTTTTTGAGCGCACGCTCCTTGCGGCGCTTGTGCTTGGAGATGCCGGCGGCCTCCTCGATGAGGGCACGGCGCTCCTCGGGGCGGCTCTGCAAAATGGCGTCGAGCTTGCCCTGGCTGATGATGGAATGCGTATCCTTGCCCAAGCCCGAATCGTGCAGGATGTCCTGAATGTCCATCAGGCGGCACGGACTCGAGTTGATGAGGTACTCGCTCTCGCCCGAACGATACATGCGACGGGTGATGGCGACCTCGTCAAAGTCGACGGGCAGCATATGGTCCGAGTTATCGAGCACCAGCGTGACCTCGGCGACACCCACCGGCTTGCGCGCCGACGAGCCCGAGAAGATGACATCCTCCATGGCCTGACCGCGCAGCTGCTTGGCGCTCTGCTCGCCCAGGACCCACAGGATGGAGTCGGAGATGTTCGATTTTCCCGAGCCGTTGGGACCGACGATGACGGTCAGGCCCGGCTCAAACGTCATATGGGCGCGGTCGGCAAACGACTTGAACCCTTTGAGCGTGAGGGACTTGAGATACACGGTTCCTCGCTTAAACAGGCTTCTTGTTGAGAATCACGCCGTTGGTGGTGTAGCCCATGCGGTCAAGAGCCTCGAGCGCAGCGGCTCCCTCGGCTTCCTTCTTTGAGGAGCCGGAGCCGCGACCCTGACGAATACCATCGATCAACACCACGGCGGTAAAGGTGGGCGCATGCGCCGGGCCCTCGGAGCCAACGAGCTTATACGCCGGGGGTTCGTGACCGTCGGCTTGCACGCACTCCTGCAAGAACGACTTGGGGTTTGCAGGATGCTCGGCACGCTCGGAAGCCAAATGCGGCTTAAGCGTACGATGGATAAACTCCGCTGCGGCATCCCAGCCGGCATCCAGATACAGTGCGCCCACGAGCGACTCGTAGACGTTCTCGAGCGCCGAATGCAGGCCGCGCGCACCGGTACCGGTCTCGGAGGCACCAAAGATGATGATGTCGTCGATGCCCAGCTCGTGAGAAACCTCGGACAGCGTAGCGCCCGAGACAAGCGACACCTTCAGGCGTGTGAGCTTGCCCTCGTCAAACTCCGGATAGGACTCAAACAGGGAGCGTGCGACCACGGCGCCCAAAATGGAATCGCCCAAGAACTCAAGGCGCTCATAGCTGGCAGAAACCGGCTGGCCTTCGACTGCCGAGGGATGCGTAAGGGCCGCGCGCAGCAGCACCTTATTATTGAACTCGTGGCCCAGAATCTCCTGTGCGCGCGTAAGTCGTTCGGATAAAGCCAAGACCTAGGCCTCCCTGGCGTTTTCGATCGCGTCGACGGCGTCGGCGACAGAGTTGAGCGAGAGCAGAGTCTCGTCATCGATCTCGAGGTTGAACTCGTCCTCGATAGCCGTAACCAGCTGCAGGCGCTCGAGCGAGTTGGCATCGAGGTCGTCAAAGGTGGTCTCATCGCTAATTTCGGCAACATCGACGCCCAGAACGTCAGCAGCGACCTCGGCGATCTTGTCGAAGATTTCGGAGCGGTCCATAGCGCTTCCTCTCATAGTGCATGAATACCAAAAGAATGGTACCGCCCGGGCGGTACCAAGACACGGTTCTGATTCTACCCCACGACGCACGCCCCGAGACGCATAACGCCGCTGTTATAAAACGATACCGTCCATAGAGTTGGCGACGTTCTCGACCAGCCCGGCGCGCACGGCTTCGGCCGCCGCGAGCGTACCGTTTTTAACAGCCTCGACCGAGGTGGCGCCATGGCCGATCAGGACCACGCCGCGCAAGCCCAAAAGAATCGCGCCGCCCTTGGCGTCGCCCGAAAGCTTGGCCTTTATCTCGCGCATCTGCTTTTTAATGAGCAGCGCGGCGATCTTGGTGCCGAGCGAGGCCATAAAGGCACCCTTGAGCTCTTGCAGCAAAAACTTGGCAGCGCCCTCGGTGGCCTTGAGCGCGATGTTGCCCGACATGCCGTCGGCGACCACGACGTCAAAATTGCCCGACGTAAGATCGGTGCCCTCACAGTTGCCAACAAAGCCGGGAACGGCGGCTTTCATGGCCGGGAAGCAGGCCTTGGTAAAGTTGGAACCTTTCTCGTCCTCGGTGCCGTTGGCAAGCAGGCCCACGCGGGGATGCTCAATGCCCGCGAGCATAGGCACTACCCATCTGGGCAAAACGCACCATGTCATCGACCTCGACATCGGGGTTGGCGCCCATATCGCACAGGACGGTCAGACCGCCGGCGCGATTGGGCAGCGCATTGGTCAGACAGGGGCGCACCGGCTGCTTCTTGCCTTCGGCCTGATACCTAAACGGCGTCACATAGGCGGTGGCGGCAGCGGTCATGGCACCGGTCGAGCCGGCAGAAAAGAACGCGTCAGCATTGCCCTTCTTGATGGCGCGGCACGACAGCACGATCGAGGACTTGCGTTTGGTCATCACGGCGCGAATGGGATCGTCATCCATGGCGATAACGTCGGGTGCCTCAAGGGCCTCAACACGTGCATGGGAAGCTGCAAAGGGATTGACGATTTCGGCGGGACCGACTGCCAGGACCTCGATATCGGGATCGGCGGCAAGCGCAGCCTCGATACCATCGAGAACAACCTGAGGTTTCTCGTCTCCGCCCACAACGTCTACACAAACGCGAACGTTACTCATATACATACTCCTTATACAAAAATGGCCGACTCATTGAGCCGGCCATTGTGGTTCCAGTTGGAACGGCATCGCATCCAGAGTATACCGTTACTCGGTAACGATAACCTCGCGGTCCTTGTAGAAACCGCAGTTGGGGCACACGTGGTGCGGAAGCTTGACAGCGCCGCAACGGGGGCACGTGGACTGAGCCGCAGCCGAGATCTTCATGTTGGCGGAACGACGGGTGTGAGTGCGGATACGACCCTGCTTTTGTTTAGGTACGGGCATAGTGACCTTCCTTATGAACTATCCAGTGTGGCGATTACGCGCAAGTAGCGATACTACCACAGTTTTACTCATCGAGCTTGAGATTCTTCAATGCTGCAAATGGATTTTCCGTGGCAGCGGCCCATTCTGCCTCTGCCTGGGCGGCGCAATCGCATTGCTCGACGTTGAGATTGCAACCGCAAGTGGGGCACAGGCCGCGGCAATCGGGCTTGCACAGAACGACAAACGGCGTGTCCATGACGACCGCGTCGTTGATGGGCTCACCCAGATCGACGATGCGGTCCTCACCCAGGAGCTCGTAGCCGTCCTCGTAGGCCTCGGGATCCTCGGGCTCCTCAAAGAGGTAGAACTCCTCGATCTCGCCGGCGATATCAAACGAGGCGGGCTCCAGGCAACGGTCGCACTCGCCGGTGGCGTGCGCGCGGACCATGCCCGTGAGCAAGACACCGGTACCGGCATTGGTAAAGACAACGTCGTAGTCGATGCCGTCCTGTAGCTGGTACTCCTTCTCGCCCACCGTGTAGGTGGCAACATCGACCTTACCGGTCAGCGGATACGAATCTCCAGGAAACTCGAGCTGTTCGGAAAGATCGACGGTAACGCTCGGGAACTCAGCCATTACCACTGACCATTCTGTTGGGCGGCACCCTCGTTGAGCTGCTGACGGCAACGGGTAACGGTGCCGGTCAGGCTCTTGAGGTTCTCCTCCAGGTGCGTAAAGACCTGCTCTGCGTAGTCCTCGGCAGCATAACGCGTCTCGCGCTCGTACTGCTGGGCACGATCACGGATGTCGTCGGCCTGCTGCTGTGCCAAGCGGACGATCTCCTGCTCACCGGCAATGGTGAGGGCCTGCTGCTGAGCGTCGGCGATGATGGAATCGGCCTGGGCGGCGGCGGAAGCCATAAGCTCCTCGCGCTCCTTAAGGATACGGCGGGACTTCTGCCACTCCTCGGGATAGCTCATGCGGATCTCGTCGAGGATGTTGAAGAACACGTCGGCGTCGATGACCTTGAACTGAGCGTTCTTGCCGAAAGGCGGCTTGGCTTCCTCGATCAGCCCTTCGAGCTCATCGACCAAGCTGACGATCCTATCGCCAGGAAAATTCTCGCCCGGCATCCGGTCTCCTTTCATAGGTAACATATCATCGTGCTAGTTTACCACATGCCGCCAGGCAATAAAAAACGTCACGAAAAGCGGTGTCTGAGCGCTTCGACCACGTTGGGCGGGACAAACGTCGAT
>USDH01000109.1 GCA_900553415.1 uncultured Collinsella sp.
ACAATCCACTCGACCATCTGCATCCGCCCCCACGGTACTGCCTATATATCTATTGCTCAAACGGATTGTAGTGTAGCCACTTTGTCCTCCAGATACAAAAAGGCCGCGCCCACACGGGCCACGGCCTTGGAATGTGACATGCGGGACTGCCCCTTTGTCAATCGATTTATGCGCTTGCCTCGGCCACGCTCTTCGAGGTTTTAGGCGAAACGGCTCCGTCCCCCGCCGCCTGCCCCGTCGCCTGCCCCTTCGCCGGCACCACGCCAAAGCAGTAGCTCAGCGCCGCAGACACCGCAAATGCCGTGCCGCCGGCAACGCAGCACCACAGCAGGTTCGAGATGCCGCCCGTGGCAAAGCCAATGACCATGAGGACATTCGTCATGCCGATGGTATAGGCCGTAACGTGGCCCACGGCCGCAACAAGGCCTCCGACGGCACCACCAATGGCCATGCACGTCAGGCACCTGCCGTATTTAAAGCCGCAACCGTACAGCGCCGGCTCGCTTACGCCGCCAAGCACGCCCGAGATTGAATAGCCCAGCATGAGCGCCTTCTCGTCCTTATCCGCAACGCGGAGCGACGCGCCAAAGGGCATGCCCCAAACGGCGAACGTTGCCATCGTCGCGGCGATCAGGATGCACGAATCCGTTCCCACACTCATAAACTGCGCATAGGCGAGCGATAGGACAACGTTGCTGACACCCGCGATCTTAAGGAACTCCCAGCCCGCGGCAAGCCCCATGAGCGTGAGCAGCGATACGATGCCACCGGAATTGCCAAGCATAAACATAAGCTGGCCCAACAGCATGCCCAGATAGCTGCCCGCCGGCGCCGTAATACACAGCGAAACCGGAACCATAACGAGCATGGTCGCAAACGGAACGAACGAAAACGCCACGGCCTTAGGGATAACGCGCCGAAAGAAACACTCCACTCGCCAAAGCACGGGTACCGAGATGAGAACCGGAATAACAGTCGTCGTGTAATCGTTGACCGGCGCGGGAAGCAGGCCATACACGGAAGTCATCGATGCCCCCATCGTCGATGCGGCATCGACGAGCTTAAGCAGATCGGGCGCAATCAATACGCCGCCCAGCATCATACCCAGCTGCTCCGAGCAACCGAGCTGGCGGGCGGCCGCCCACCCAAGATAAATGGGCAAAAAGTAGTAGCCGGCGTTATAGAGCCAACTGTAGAACAGGCGATAGATTTCGGAATCGGCAGACCATAGGCCCAGCATGCCTTCGCCCATAATGACGGCGACGGTGCGGAACAACGCCGCGCAGACAATAAACGGCAGCGCCGACATCATGCTTTTGGACAGATAGTCCACCACGGCCATGGCGTTTGATGAGACCGTCGTTGTAAACGAGGTGTTAGAAACTTGTGACACAGGAACCCTTTCCCAATGTGACATGCGGACTGTCCCTTTGTCACATCGTGCGGTACTGACCGATTGCGCGGTACTTTTCGTAGCGGAGGTTTGTGAGGGTCGCGTCGTCGAGCTGCCCAAGCGTATCGAAGGCATCAAATGCCGAGGACATGACGGCGCCGGCGATCTCCTCATGCGACAGGCCCCTATCGTCGACAATGCTGTCGATGATGCCGAGCGCCAACAGATCGGGGGCCGTGAGTTTCAGCGCCTCGGCGGCCTCATTCGCGCGCTCGGTATCCTTCCACAGGATCGACGCACAGGCCTCGGGGCTCACGACCGAATAGGCCGAGCTCGAGAGCATCAGGATGCGGTCGGCCACGGACAGCGCCAGCGCGCCACCAGAGCCGCCTTCACCCGTCACCACCGAGACAATCGGTGTCTTAAGGCCGCTCATCTCCATGAGATTCTGGGCAATCGCCTCGCCCTGGCCGCGCTCCTCGGCACCGATACCGCAAAACGCGCCCGAAGTATCGACCAGGCACAGAACCGGTCGACCAAACTTTTCGGCCTGGCGCATAAGGCGACGCGCTTTGCGGTAGCCCTCGGGATGCGCCATGCCAAAGTTGCGGCGCATACGCTCTTTGGTCGTGGTGCCGCGCTCAATGGCGATGACCGTTACGGGGCGTCCATCTTTCCAGCCAATGCCAGCCACCACAGCGGCGTCGTCGCCAAAGTAACGGTCGCCGTGCAGCTCCACAAATCCATCCAGGCCCAGCGAGATCATCTCGCCTGCCGTGGCGCGATCTGCCGAGCGGGTCTGCTTGACAATCTCGAGCGCGGTTTTTGGTGCCGGCGAGCGCTTAAACAAGTGTCCCAGCTTTTTGCCGCGGCGACCCGTATGCACGATTTCATGCGGTGCCCCCAGGCCGGGCGCGTGCCCTTCATGCAGCGCCAGCAGCTCGCCTACCGTGAGCGCAATCTCGCCACGCGGAACAACGGCATCGCAAAAGCCGTGCTCCAGCAAAAACTCGGAACGCTGGAATCCCTTGGGCAGACGCTTGTGCATGTTCTGCTCGATCACGCGCGGGCCGGCAAATGCCGTCAGGGCATCGGGCTCGGCCAGGATAATGTCGCCCTCCATGGCAAAGCTCGCGGTTACGCCTCCGGTCGTGGGGTCGGTGAGCACCGTGATATACAGGCCGCCCGCCTCGCTGTGGCGCCTAACCGCCGCAGAAATCTTGGCCATCTGCATGAGCGAGGTCACGCCCTCCTGCATGCGGGCGCCGCCCGATACGGTAAAGCCAACGACCGGCAGCCCCAACTCGGCCGCGCGCTCAAAGACACGACAGATCTTCTCGCCCACCACAGAACCCATCGAGCCCATCATAAAGTTAGCGTCCATAAAGAAGAGCGCGGTATCGCAACCGCAGATTTTGCCCCTGCCGCACACAACGGCATCGCGCTCGCCCGAACGCTCGCTCACGCCCTTGAGCTTATCGGCATAGCCGGGAAACGAGAGGAAGTCCTCCGACGCCAGATTGGCATCCCATTCCTCAAACGTGCCCTCGTCGACCGTCATGCGCATGCGCGCGCGACCGCTCACGCGAAAGTGTTTGCCGCAACGAGGGCAGACCTCGAGGTTGTCGTGTAGGCGTGCCTCATCGATCACACGGCGGCACTCCGGGCACTTGATAAACACGTGGCGCGCGGGAAACTCGGCGCACGACTCGGTTATCGGCCCCTCAAGGACATTGACCGTCTTCGCTTTTCTATTCATCAGCATAGAGATGCCCCATCAGATCGGTGTGATACATGCCCGACAAGAACTCGTCGTTTGCCAGCACGTCGAGCTGAAGCTCGCTGTTTTCGCTCACGCCCTCAATCACGAGCTCGCCCAGGGCCGAGCGCATCTTGCGAATGGCGCCGTCACGCGTGGGCGCACACACGATGAGCTTGCCGAGCATGGAGTCGTAGTACGGCGGAACTTTCGCTCCGGTAAACATGGCGGAATCCCAGCGCACGCGCGGACCACCCGGCACACGCAACGCGGTGACCGTTCCGCATGACGGCAGAAAGTCCGGCGTCTCGGCATTGATGCGGCACTCCATGGCATGGTTGCGGACCGGCATGTCCTCCTGCTCAAAGGGCAAAGGCTGGCCGGCCGCCACGCGCAGCTGCCACTTGACCAAGTCGGTATCGGTCACAAACTCCGTAACTGGATGCTCCACCTGCAAGCGCGTGTTCATTTCCATAAAGTAGAAATTGCCGTCATCCGAATACAGGAACTCGATGGTACCGGCTCCTTCGTAGCCGACGGCACGAGCCAGGTCACGCGCCGCCTTGTGCATACGGGCACGAATGTCGTCGTGTCCGTCAAGGCACGGTGCGGGGCTCTCCTCGATCAGCTTTTGGTTGCGGCGCTGCACCGAGCACTCGCGCTCGCCGAGCGAAAACACATGGCCCTGCTTATCGGCCATAATCTGCACTTCGACGTGGTGCGCCGGCGCGACGAACTTCTCCATGTAGCACTCGCCGTCGCCAAAAACGGCCTCACCCTCGGCACGTGCTTCAATAAAGGCCTTTGCCGCGTCTTCCACGCGCTCGACCTTGCGAATGCCGCGACCGCCGCCACCTGCACGCGCCTTAATAAGCACGGGGCAGCCAATGCGCTCGGCCTCGGCCGTCGCCTCCTCGGGGCTTTTGAGCAAATCGCAGCCCGGCACGATGGGCACGCCCGCCGCGGCAGCCGTTCGACGTGCGGCATCCTTGTCGCCCATGCTGTCGATCACCTCGGCCGAAGGACCGACAAACGCCAGGCCATACTTGTCGCAGTCGCGCACGAAGCTCGCCTTCTCGGAAAAGAAGCCATAGCCGGGATGAATTGCCTTAGCTCCCGACTTTACGGCACAGGTGAGCACGGCATCGTCGTTGAGGTAGCTCTCGGCAAGACGCGGGCCGCCGATGCAATACGCCTCGTCGGCAAGCTGCACGTGCAGCGCGTCCGCATCGGCCGTGGAATAAACGGCGACGGTCTTGATGCCCATATCGCGGCACGCGCGGATAACACGGACCGCGACCTCGCCGCGGTTGGCGATGAGCACTTTGTCGAACATGAAGCCTTCCTTAACTTTCGTGCATGAGTGCAAAGGACATATCGGCGCGGCAGCAAACCTCACCGTTGACGCTCGCAGTACCCGTCGCAAAGCGGAACGGCCCGCGCGCACGCGTGATGGAGCACACCAGATCCACCGTGTCGCCCGGGCGCACCGGACGCTTAAAGCGCACCTTGTCCAGACTCGTGTAGAACGGCATCGCGCCGCGCGCCTCCTCATCGCCCATCAGCAGCACGCAGCAGTTCTGGGCGAGCATCTCGCACTGGATCACGCCGGGGACGACCGGGTTTCCCGGAAAATGCCCCTGCAAAAAGTACTCGTCGCCCGTAATCGTGATCTTGCCGTGGGCCTCGTCGCCCACTAGCTCGGCTTCGTCGAGCAAAAGCATCGGCTCGCGATGCGGCAACAGCTTCTTGAGCTCTTCTTTGTTCATGGATATCACCTATCCGATCCTCATGAGGCAGCTGCCAAACTCCACGAGGTCGCCGTCGGCCACGCAGATCTCGAGTACCTCGCCATCCGCCTCTGCCGTCACCTCGTTGAGAACCTTCATGGCCTCGATGATGCAGAGGGTCTCGCCGGCCTTGACCTTGGAGCCCACGCGCACAAACGGTTCGTCGCCCGGCGCCGGGGCAGCATAGAAAACGCCGACCATGGGAGCGGTCACCTCGGTGCCCTCAGGCTCCGGTGCGGCGGCAGGCGCCTGCGCGGCGGGAGCAGTTACTGCACCCGGCATAGGCATGGGCACGGTAACCGGCTGCGCTGCACTCGCGCGCTCGAGCTCGACCGCGGTGCCATCGGGCTCCTCAACACGCACGCGCGTGAGGCCGCGGTCCTCCATCACATCGGCTATCTCGGCAAGTCTTTTGGAATCCATGCTCTAGCTCCTCGTATATCTACGCAGCGCGATGGCGGCGTTGTGCCCGCCAAAGCCCAGGTTGGTCGAAAGCGCCCAGGTAAGGTCGGCGCGAACCGCGCGATTGGGCG
>USDH01000110.1 GCA_900553415.1 uncultured Collinsella sp.
TGGGATGAGGGGTTTACTTAGTTGAAGAGGGGTTTTATGGCTGAGAGGTAGTCTTTGGCTACGTTGGCTTTGTCTGCTTGAAAGTTGTGCCAGGCCCACCATTGGACGGTGGCTACGAAGCTTGAGGCTATGTGGTGTAGTAAGAAGCTGCGGTCCATGGTGCCGGCAGGACCTGCGGGGTCGACGGAGACGGTTTCGGCTGCTCGTGACATGATGGTCTTGCGTAAGCAGTCGGCAAAGACGCGTGAGCCGGCGCCGGCTACGAGGGCGCGTACGCCCTGGCGGCGCTCCCAGAGGTTGTTGAGGATATGCTCGACCTGCACGAGTGGGTCGTCGAGGGGCGTACCGTCATCGTCGAGGGCATGGGTGCAGATATCGCACACGAGCTCAGCGAGTAGGTCATCTTTGCTCTTGAAGAGGCCGTAGAACGTGGCCCGACCCACATGGGCGCGAGCGATGATGTCACCGACGGTGATCTTGCCGTAGTCCTCTTCGCGCAGCAGCTCGGAGAACGCCGTAACGATGGCGGCGCGGCTTTTTGCCTTGCGGGCATCCATGGCTAGGCGTCCGCGTGAACGAGCAGGCAGCGGAGCGTACCGGAACAACCCTCGTAGGGGCGCTTGCCGGCGCCGTAGCCGACGGCTTCGATGCGGTAGCGGGCCGGAAGATGCTCGGACGTACGCAGTGCGGCGACGATGGCGGCGCCCGTGGGCGTCACGAGCTCGCCGGCGACCGGTGCGGGCGTGAGGGCGATATTGCCTGCCTGGCATAGGTTGACGACGGCGGGGACGGGAATGGGCATGAGGCCGTGGGCGCAGCGAATGGTGCCGTGGCCCTCGGAAAGCGACTCGACCACGATGTCCTCAATACCCAGGTCGTCGAGGCAGATGGCGACCGAGCAGACGTCGACGATGGAGTCGACGGCGCCCACCTCGTGGAACATGACGGTCTCGGGCGTCTTGCCGTGAGCCTTGGCCTCGGCGGCGGCGAGCGCGGTAAAGATGGCGATCGCGCGACGCTTGGCGCCATCGCTTAGCTGCGAGCCATCGATGATGGCGGTGACGTCCGCCAAAGAACGGTGGTGATGGCCGTGGGCGTGATGGTGACCCTCGTGGCCATGACCGTGGGCCTCATGGTCATGCTCGTGGCAGTGCTCGTGCTCGTGCTCGCCATGATCATGATGGCGGTGCTCATGCTCGTGCGTGTGCTCGGCAGCTGCTTCGTTGCCGTAGAGCCAGGCCATATCGTGATCGTGGTTCTCGAGCTCCTCTGCAAGCTGGACGTCGAAATCGCAGGCGTCGATGCCATGCTTGCTTACGCGTGTGACGGCGATCGTAAAGCCGTCGACCGGCAGCGTGGCGAGCTGCTCGTGCAGATGCTCCTCGCTGGCGCCCAGGTCGAGCAGGGCCGCGACGGTCATATCGCCGCTGATGCCCGAGGTGCCGTCGATGATAAGCGTATGCTGATGGTTGGACATGGAATGCTCCTTAGCGGGCGCGGGGTGTGCCGGCGCTCAGATGATTGATAAGACTTGCCTGGTATGCGGCACCAAAGCCGTTGTCGATATTGACGACCGAAACGCCGCTGGCGCAGGAGTTGAGCATGGCGAGCAGCGCGGCCACGCCACCAAAGTTCGCGCCGTAGCCCACGCTGGTGGGAACGGCAATGACCGGACAGCTCACCAGGCCGCCGATAACGCTCGCCAGCGCGCCTTCCATGCCGGCGATGGCGATGACCACCTGCGCCTGAGCAAGCTCCTCGGCATGCGCGAGTAGGCGGTGCAGGCCGGCGACGCCTACGTCGTAGAGGCGGTCGACCTCGTTGCCATAGAACTCGGCCGTCAACGCGGCTTCCTCGGCGACGGGCAAGTCGCTCGTGCCGGCGCAGGCGACGACGATGCGTCCGTTACCGGTGGGGGAGGGCTTGCCGCCCACGAGGGCGAGCTGCGCGTCCGGGACATATCCCAGGTCGATGCCGTTGTCGAGGAGCTCCGAGATGCGGGCTGCTTTTTCGCTGTCCAGGCGTGTGACCAGGATGCGCTCCTGGCCGGCATCGCGCAGCGCTTCGATAATGGCGGCAATCTGCTTGGCGGTTTTACCCGCACCGTAGACAACCTCGCCGGCTCCCTGGCGCACCCCGCGCGAAAGATCGAGCTGCGCAAAGCCCAAATCGGCGGTCGGAGCCGTCTGGATGCGCGTAAGGGCGTCGGCGGGGGTGACTGATCCGCCGGCAACATCGCTCAGCAGCTGCTCTAGATCTCGCTTATCCATATATGTTCCCTTCGACGGCGCAAAGTCTAGCACTCAAAGGGTATGTTTCCGAACACTAAGACAAAATTGTTCGGAAACTATAGGACGGATTGATTCAATTGTTAGACGGATCGATTAGTCACGCAGGATGATGTCCATGGCGAGCATCAGGTTGCGCTCGTCGATGGCAAACGGGGCAGCTTCGCGCGTCTTGGGCTTGGCGCAAAACGCGATGCCCGTGCCCGCGGCCTGAATCATGGGGATGTCGTTGGCGCCGTCGCCGATCGCGACGGTATGGGCCATATCGACGCCGCACTCAACTGCCCAGTCCAGCAGCTGGATGAGCTTGGACTCCTTGGTCACAATGCCGGCAGCCAACTTACCGGTGAGCTTGCCGTCCACGACTTCCAGGCGGTTGGCCAGGCAAAAATCGATACCCGCGGCGGCTACGATCTTGTCAGCGATCTCGTGGAAGCCGCCGCTTACCACGCCGACCTTCCAGCCCTTGCTGTGTGCCGAACGCACAAGCTCCAGCGCGCCGGGGGTAAATGTCACGCGTTCAAAGGTGCGCTCGAACACACTCTCGTCCAGGCCGGCGAGCAGCCCCACGCGCTCCTCGAGCGCTTGCTTAAAGTCCAGCTCGCCGCGCATGGCGCGTTCGGTGATCCGCGCAACTTGCTCGCCCACGCCTGCCTCCTCGCCCAACAGGTCGATGACCTCCTGGTTGATGAGCGTGGAGTCGATATCCATAACGATGAGGCGTGCAGTCATGGCGGGCCTTTCCGAGTGCAGTTGTATTGGGGCACATTGTCGCACGCGGCGCGCCTTGGCGACGGCCAGGCCGCGCCAATTGTTTCGTCTCCGTCAAGTCTTTGGGCGAGAACTACTTTTCCGCGGCACATCGACACAGGTGCGATAAGATAGAACGCCATGTCTGGCTGCGCGGTTTACGCAGGCCGGGCAAATCTGTACGACGCCGCCCGGAACGACACGGGGCGGCACAGATCCATAAAGGAGGATCACTGGTATGAGCCAGACCCGTCCCATTGACGAGCATTCCATGCACACCCGTACCTGCGGCGAGCTTCGCTTCGAGAACGTGGGCGAAGAAGTCACCCTCACCGGTTGGGTGAGCCGTCGCCGCGACCACGGCGGCCTTATCTTCTGCGACCTTCGCGATCGCGAGGGCATCACGCAGCTCACCTTCGACCCCGAGCATTCCGACGGCGATGCCTTTAAGATCGCCGAGACCATGCGTCCCGAGTGGCCCATCAAGATTCACGGCGTCGTGCGCGCCCGTGGCGAGGAGACCACCAACACCAAGCTCGCGACCGGCGAGATCGAGGTCCTGACCGATCATGCCGAGGTGCTCAACACTTCCGTCACCCCGCCGTTCCAGATCGAGGACGGCATCGAGACCAGCGAGGACACCCGCCTGCGCTATCGCTATCTGGACCTCCGTCGTCCCGAGATGATGGCCAACCTCAAGCTGCGCTCCGACTTTACCTTTGCCATTCGCGAGGCGCTGCACAACCGTGAGTTCATGGAGGTCGAGACGCCCTCCCTGTTCAAGTCCACGCCCGAGGGCGCCCGCGACTTCATCGTCCCCAGCCGCATCCAGCCGGGCAACTTCTATGCCCTGCCGCAGTCCCCGCAGCTCCTGAAGCAGCTGCTTATGGTCGGTGGCGTCGAGCGCTACTATCAGGTTGCCAAGTGCTTCCGCGACGAGGACCTGCGTGCCGACCGTCAGCCCGAGTTCACCCAGGTCGATATCGAGATGTCCTTCGTGGACCAGAACGACGTTATGAGCGCGCTCGAAGAGGTTCTTGCCGATGCCTTCGGCCGTATGGGTGTCGAGATGCCCACGCCGCTGCGTCGCATGAACTACTGGGAGGCCATGGACACCTATGGCTCCGACAAGCCCGATACCCGCTATGGCATGCACTTGGTCGACCTGACCGACATCTTCGCCAACTCTAAGTTCAAGGTCTTTGCGACTGCCGCGAACGAGGAGGGCTCTGTCATTAAGGCCATCAACGCCAAGGGCGCCGGTGCCTGGGCTCGCGCCAAGATCGATAAGCTTGCCGGCGTGGCCTCCACGTTTGGCGCCAAGGGCCTGGCCTGGATCGCTTTCCGCGAGGACGGCTCCATCAACAGCCCCATCGTCAAGTTCTTCTCGGACGAGGAGATGGCTGCTCTGCGCGAGCGCATGGACGTCGAGCCCGGCGACCTTGTGATGTTTGCCGCCGGCCCGCGCCTGCTCTCCGACGAGATCCTGGGCGGCATGCGTTCCCACATGGCCAACGCGCTCGAGATCAAGCGCGAGGGCCACGACTTCCTGTGGGTCGTCAACTTCCCGCTGTTCCACTGGGACGAGGATCGCAAGGCCTATGCAGCCGAGCACCAGCCCTTCACCCTGCCGACCGAGACCGACATCGCCAAGATCGAGGCCGATCCGTTGGCAGCCGGTTCGTGCACCTACGACTTTGTCATGGACGGCTTTGAGGCCGGCGGCGGCGGTATGCGTATCCACAACGCCGAGATGCAGATGTCCATGCTCAAGCTCCTGGGCTTTACCGAGGAGCGCGCCGAGTCGCAGTTTGGCTTCCTCATGGAGGCCCTCAAGTTTGGTGCGCCCCCGATGGGCGGTTTCGCTCTGGGTCTGGACCGCGTGTGCATGCTGCTCACCGGTTCCGACTCCATCCGCGATGTCATGGCGTTCCCCAAGACGGCCAGCGGCTCCGATCTCATGTCGGGCGCCCCGAGTGCCGTTAGTGGCGCCCAGCTCAAGGACGTCAGCCTGCGCCTGATGTAGGCAAGCGGCCACAAATTGCTTGCAACGAGGGAAGGACGCGTGCCTTCCCTCGTTTTTTATACGCCGAGATTGTGAGGGCATGGGGTGACCGGACGTCGCGGAAACTGCGACCCGGAATTTCGGCTCAGAACGGGATATGCTTTCCCAAACAGTGCTCAACCGGAAACTGCGACCCAGTTTGAGGCCTCAAAACGGGACGCACTTTCCGCCTGACCAACCCTCGCCGTCATTTCGCCGTTCAGCGGCCCGCACCAGCGGTCTCGTTCACATAAAATATATGAACAGATGTTCGATACACATACATCTACCTGCATGTTTTCTGTCGAAAAACTTTGCTACTCCAAAAACTCAATCGCGTCAAGGCTTTTCTTGCTCAAC
>USDH01000111.1 GCA_900553415.1 uncultured Collinsella sp.
GGTCGAGGACGTTCTGAAAACCAAGCCCGGCCCCCGCCGGATAGGTCACACTACTCGCAGAGCAGCTTAGCGATCTGGACGGCGTTGGTTGCCGCGCCCTTACGGATTTGGTCGCCGCAGCACCAGAAGGTGATACCGCGCGCGGCCTCGGGGTTCGAGATGTCGCGACGCACGCGGCCGACCCAAATCAGGTCCTGGTCGGACGTATCCATCGGCATGGGGAAGCGATCGTGCGCATCCTCGGCGCTCATATCGTCAACCAGCTTCACGCCCGGAGCGGCAGCCAGCGCAGCACGGGCCTCCTCGACCGTAATATCGCGCTCAAACTCGAGCGTAATGCTCTCGGAGTGCGAGCGCAGCACCGGCACGCGCACGCAGGTGCAATTCACGCGCAGCTCGGGCAGATGCATGATCTTGCGGCCCTCGTTCTGCAGTTTCATCTCCTCGGAGGTAAAGCCCTCCTCCTTGACGCCGCCAATCTGCGGAATCAGGTTGCTCGCGAGCTGGGCGGCAAATGCGCGCGGCTCGGGAATCTCCTCACCACGGCCCAGGGCGGCCAGCTGAGCCTCGAGCTCGGCCATACCGGGCGCGCCAGCGCCCGAAGCCGCCTGATACGTCGAGACAATCATGCGCTTCACGCCGGCGAGCTGATGCAGCGGCCACGTAGGAACCAGACCGATGATGGTCGCGCAGTTGGGGTTGGCGATAAGGCCGTGATGCCACTTGATATCGTCGGCATTGATCTCGGGCACGACCAGCGGCACCTCGGGATCCATACGGAAGGCATGGCTGTTGTCGACCACGACGGCGCCGCGCTTGACGGCCTCGGGCAGCAGTTCCTTGGCGATATCGTCGCCGGCAGCGCCGAGCACGATGTCGCAGCCCTCAAAGGCCTCGGGGCAAGCCTCTTCAATCACGATCTGCTCTCCGCGGAACTCGACGGTTTTACCCGCGGAGCGTGCACTTGCCAGCAGCTTGAGCTTACCGACCGGAAACTCCTGCTCGTTGAGGCACTCGAGCATCTGGGTGCCAACAGCTCCCGTCGCGCCCAAAATAGCAACCGTGTACTGTTTCATGCTTCCCCCTTTTAAGGTTGTGGCTTTTGCCCGCACGCCGAGCAGGCTGAATAGTCTTGCCCAGTTTATACAAAAACGGGACGGATATGAAACCCGCCCCGTCGAAACGAAACCGAAATGAAACGCCCCACCGTAGATTTTTGAGACATGACCCAAAAATCTACCGAGCAGTCGCTATTTTTTGAGCGCAGCCAGAGCGGGATCGACCGGCGCAGGAGCCTCCAGATCGGAGACCTTCACAATGCCGTTTTCGTCGGAGAAGGCACGGTAAATGGTCCGAATCGCCAGGTCGAAGTCCTTCTCCTCGACACCGATAATGATGTTGATCTCGTCACAGCTCTGCGAAATCATGCGCACGCTCACGCCGGCCTGGCCGAGCATGCCAAACAGATGGCCCGAGATACCTGCACGACCGCGCAGGTTACGACCGACGGTCGCGATGAGCGCCAGACCCTCAACGACCTCGATCTCGAGCGGCTCGACCTCCTGCTGAATGTCGCCCACAAGCGAGTACAGCGAATCGTGCACATCCTGCTCCTGCACCACGGCGCCAAAGCGGTCGACACCAGTGGGCATGTGCTCGACGGAAACGTCATAGCGTTCGAACACCGAAAGTGCACGGCGCATAAAGCCGACACGGGGCTTGGTGCGGTCGCGGGCGACGTTGATGGCGACAAAGCCGCGTTTGCCGGTCACGCCGGTAATGATGGGCTCCGCCTCGCCCTCGTCAGCCGTCTCGCTAATGATGGTGCCGGGGTCCTGCGGCGCATTGGTGTTCTTGATGACCAGCGGAATACCCGCCTCGCGCACGGGGAACACGGCCTCCTCGTGCAGGACGCTTGCACCCATGTACGAAAGCTCACGAAGCTCCTCGTAGGTAACGCGGGCGATGGGCTGAGCCTCGGGAACAATACGCGGATCGGCAGAGTAGAAGCCCGAAACGTCGGTCCAGTTCTCGTAAAGGTCGGCGCCCAGGCACTTGGCCAGAATCGAGCCCGAGATATCGCCGCCGCCACGATCGAGCAGCTTGATCTGGCCCTCACGCGTCGCGCCGTAGAAACCGGGCATAACAAAGCCGCCCTGCTGACCGTACTCCTGCACCAGCTCGGAGGTGCGATTCATGCTGAGCGTACCGTCGTGATGGAACGCCACAACCGTCGCGGCGTCCAGGAACGGTAGGCCCAGGTACTCAGCCATCAGGCGCGCGGTAAAGTACTCGCCGCGGCTTACGAGCTCCTCAGTAGAGTAGCCACCGGAGCGGGCGCGCTCGGCAAAGGCCGCGAACTCCTCACGGATGGGATAGGTGAGCTCCAGCTCGTCAGCGATATCAAAATAGCGCTGGCCAATGTCCTCGAGCAGCTCCTCACACGACACGTGGTACTTAACGTGCGCATTGACCAGATAGAGCAGGTCGGTCACCTTGGTGTCGCCCTTAAAACGGCGACCGCAGGCGGAAACCACCACAAAACGGCGAGCCGGGTCGGCATCGACGATGGCCTTGATCTTCTTGAAGTGTTCGGCGTCGGCGACCGACGAGCCGCCAAACTTGGCAATCTTAATCATGGGCTGGAGGTTACCTTTCTAAAAAGCCTCTGCGAACCTATTTTGCGCGCTCTGATACCATGGTTTCACCGATTGGGACCAAGGCATCCGAGGAGCAGTGTTATATGGGAACTTATCATAGTACACGAGGACGCACTTTATCGTGCTCAAGTAAGGTGGCAATCCGTACTGGCATCGCTCCCGACGGGGGTTTGTTTGTCTCGGACGAGCTCGGCACCCAGCAGGTCGATATCAGCTCGCTTGCAGATAAATCGTACTTTGAAATCGCTCAAGATGTGTTGGGAATGTTACTGAATGATTACACGGCCGAAGAAATTTCGGCGTGTGTCGACGAGGCATATCGCGGCACGTTCGCGAGTGAAGCGGTTACGCCGCTCGTTAAACTCGACGCTGCGCCGGGCGCTGACGCCCCTCAGACCTATGTGATGGAGCTCTTTGGCGGCCCCACGAGTGCCTTTAAGGACGTCGCCCTGCAGATGCTCCCCCGTCTGATGGCCCGCACTTCCGCCAAGGACGGCGGCGCCGAGCGCATCATGATCGTCACCGCCACGTCGGGCGACACAGGCAAGGCAGCACTCGCCGGCTTTGCCGACGCTCCGGGCACGGGTATTACCGTCTTTTATCCCGAAGGCAAAGTCAGCCGCGTCCAGAACCTGCAGATGTCCACGCAGGAGGGCGACAACGTCGCCGTCTGCGGTATCCGCGGCAACTTTGACGACGCCCAGAGCGCCGTCAAGCGCATCTTTGCCGATAAGGAGCTTGCCGAGCGTCTGGAGGCCGCTGGCACGGTGCTTTCGAGCGCCAACTCCATCAACGTCGGCCGCCTGGTGCCGCAGGTCGTCTACTACTTTGCCGCCTATGCACAGCTGCTGCGCGCCGGCGCCATCGAGGCAGGCGCCGCCGTTGAGTTCTGCGTACCGACCGGCAACTTTGGCGATATCCTGGCCGGCTACTATGCCAAGCGCATGGGTCTGCCCGTCGCCAAGCTCATCGTCGCGAGCGACAAGAACAACGTACTGGCCGACTTCCTGACCACCGGCGTCTACGACCGCAACCGTCCGTTCTTTACGACCATCTCGCCGTCGATGGACATTCTCATCAGCTCCAACCTGGAGCGCATGCTCTACTTCCTGTCCGACGGCGACTGCGAGCTCGTTGCCGGCCTTATGGAGCAGCTTGCCCAGACCGGCCGCTACGAGGTGCCCGCCGAGCTGCTGGCCAAGATTCAGAGCGTGTTTGGCTGCGGCTGGGCCAGCGAGGACGAGGTCCGCGCTGCCATTAAGAGCTGCTGGGACGCCAACGGCTACGTGATCGACCCGCACACCGCTTGCGGCTATCACGTCTTTGAGCAGGTCGCCCCCGCCGAGGGCGCCAAGGCCCGCGTACTGCTTTCGACCGCCAGCCCCTACAAGTTCCCGCGCGCCTGCTGCGACGCCCTAGGCCTCGACGTTCCCGAGGATGATTTTGAGGCTATGCGTGTGCTCGAGCAGGCCACCAACACGGTCGCCCCGACCCAGCTCGCCGAACTCGAATCCAAACCCGTCCGCTTCGAAGACGTCTGTGACGTCGATGAGATGGCCAACTACGTAGAGTCTGCAGCAAAACGAATGAGCACCAACTAGATCCCTTATTAAGCGCCGGCGAAAGCCGGCGCACCTTCTTTTTATTTAGCTTTCGGGATGATGACGAGCATGCGAGCGGGTCTGGCCGTTTAGTTCGTCGCGAGTTCCGCACGAGCCGGAAAGCACTTAATGTGC
The DNA here is from genome assembly GCA_900553415.1 of uncultured Collinsella sp. Lineage (GTDB taxonomy): Bacteria > Actinomycetota > Coriobacteriia > Coriobacteriales > Coriobacteriaceae > Collinsella. The sequence continues at coordinate 4,397 of USDH01000111.1, forward strand.
TTTCCGAGCGAGCCAGGACTGCCCGAGCAGCGAACTAAACGGCCAGACCCGCCCAGGAGGACCCACATGATCAAAATCACCGTCCCAGCAACCAGCGCCAACCTAGGCATCGGCTACGACACCCTCGGCATGGCCGTCAGCCTCTACTCGCACTTCACCTTCGAGCGCGCCGACAAGCTCACCATCACGGGCTGCCCCGAGGAGTTCCAAAACGAGAATAACCTGGTCTATGTGAGCTTTGTGGATGCACTGGCCGCATGGGGCGAGCCGGCTTTTCCCGTTGCTATCGACATTCAGACCGACGTGCCCGTCGCCCGCGGCCTGGGTTCCAGCTCCACCTGCGTCGTCGCCGGCATCATGGCTGCCGCCGCGTTGACGGGCCATACCGTCGACCGCGCCGAGCTCGTCCGCATCGCCACCGAGGTCGAGGGCCATCCCGATAACGTCGCCCCCGCCATCCTGGGCGGCGCCGTCTGCTCCTTTACGCCGACCGATTCGCTCCCCCAGTGCCTGCGCTACGAGGTGAGCGATCGCTTGCGTTTTATTACCGTGATTCCGCCCTACGAGGTGCATACGAGCGAGGCGCGCAAGGTTGTGCCGCAGGAGATTCCACTCTCCACCGCCGTATGGCAAATGGGCCGCATCGCCGGCATGACGCGCGGCCTGGAGACCGGCGACCTTGACCTGATTGCCGCCGCCAACGACGACCGCATCCAGGAGCCCTATCGCCGGCGCCTCATCCCCGACTACAACGCCGTGCGCGACACCTGCCTTAACGGAGGCGCCAAGACCATCTGGATCAGTGGCTCCGGCTCGACCCTCATGGCCGTGACTGACGACACCATCGTGGCAAAGTTCCTGCAGGTCAAGCTGCGCGAGCAGTTCCCTAAGTGTGATACGCATATTCTGACGTGCGACACGGAAGGCGCTCAAATCGAGTACCTGTAGCGCCCTGCCTCATTGCTCTCACCGGTCCCCTT
>USDH01000112.1 GCA_900553415.1 uncultured Collinsella sp.
CCAGCTGGTGGAGTACATCGGCTACTTTGAGGCCATCGTCTGGCCCATCATGGCCATCTCGATGCTGATCGAAAAGACCTCCCGCGGCAAGGCGTCCCTCAACCGCGTCACCGAGCTGCTGGACGCCCCCATCGACGTGACCGACCGGGTCGATGTGCACGAACTGACCGCCCCCAAAGGCGGCATCGAGTTCCGCCACCTGACCTTCCGCTACCCGGATGGCGAGTATGATGTGCTGCAGGACATCAGCTTCACCGTCACCCCCGGCGAGAGCGTGGGCATCGTAGGCAAGACCGGTGCCGGCAAGACCGCGCTGCTCTCGGCGCTCAAGCTCATTTTGGGCGAGCGTGCAGATTCGTCGACCGTGCGCGAGGGAGAGGCGCTGGCGAGCGTCGAGGCACGCTTGTTCGACGGCCCGCACGACACGGAGGGCTTTGCCGTGCAGCGCAGCCTTTCTGCCGAGGGTCGCAGCCGCGTCAAGATTGACGGCCGCATCGCCAGCGTGCGCGAGCTTTCCGAGCGCGTCGGCGTGATGATGGATCTGTGCGGCCAGCATGAACATCAGCGTCTGCTCGATCCGGCGCATCATGTTGCCATGGTTGATGCCTGGGCTGGTCGCTCTGCGCTCGAGGCGCTCGACCGTTACCGTGCCTGCTTCAAGGCGTCGCGTGCGGCTGCCAAGGAGGTCCGTCGCGTAGAGGAGGCATCGCGTGCGCAGGGGAGTCGCGTCGAGGAGGCGCGCTTCGCCCTGGAGCGTATCGCCGAGGTCGACCCCAAGCCGGGTGAGTATGAGGAACTCGAGGAACTGCTGCCGCGCTCCGAACATGCCGAGGTACTGGTTGCCACAGCTAACGATGCCCATGCATCGCTTGCCGCCGAAGGTGGAGCGCTCGATGCCGTGAACAGCGCCGTGGCAGAGCTTTCCCGTATGGCTACCGTCGATCGCAAACTGGGCGACATTGCCGATGCGCTTTCGGATGCCTGCATCTCCCTTGAGGATAGCGCGAACGAGCTTCGTGCCTATCGCGATGGCGTCGCCTTCGACCCGCGCGAGCTCGCTCGCATGCGTGAGCGGTATTCCGACCTCAAGGGCCTGTTGCGTCAGTGGGGTCCCACCATGGACGATGTTTTTGCCATGCGCGATCGCTCGCAAGAGCTGCTGTCCCTGGTCGATGATGGCGATGAACAGATCAAAAAGGCGCGTGAGGCACTCGGGAGCGCCGAGCGCGAGCTGTTCGCTGCCGCCAAGGCACTCAAGCGTGCGCGTAATACCGCTGCTCCGCGTTTTTGTCACGAGGTTGGCCGCCAAATGGCGCGCCTGGAGATGGGCGGCGCCGAGCTCGTTTGGGAGTCGCGTGATCTTCCGCGCGCCGAGTGGACGCCGGCGGGTCCTTCAAGCTACGAGCTTTTGTATCGCAGCGGTGTCGGCTTGACGCCGCGTCCCCTGCGCCGCATTGCCTCGGGCGGCGAGCTCAGCCGCGTCATGCTGGCGAGCAAGGTGGTCTTGGGTAATGCTGACGGCGTCGACACACTGGTATTTGACGAGGTCGATGCCGGTGTCGGCGGCTCCACGGCTCGTGCTCTTGCTGGTGTGCTGGCCGATCTTGCCGCTACGCATCAAGTGATTGTCGTAACCCACTTGGCGCAAGTCGCCGTCATGGCCGACAAGCATTATGTTGTCAGCAAGGAGCCGGGCGATGTTCCCCAGACGCATTTGGACGAGGTAACCGGCGAAGCGCGTACCGCCGAGATTGCCCGCATGTTGAGCGGCGATCAGTCCGAGGCAAGCTTGGCCCACGCAAAGCAGATGCTCGAAGAAGTTCGAGGCTAGGTCGTATCAGCGGTGTTGGTGGGACAAAATAGACTGAAATTTTTTGTCCCACTACGCGTTTTACTCAACGACCTTGTCCGGCTGGATGAGCTCCTCGTAGTAGCTGATATGTTCGCGAGCGTCTTCAATCTCGGGCAGCAGGAAGTTGTAGATGACTTCGATGATCATCGTGGCGCTGATCTTGGAGAACGCAAAGTCACCCGTCGTCAGCAGCGCTTCATGGTTGACGGTATTAAAAGTGTAGTCTGCCAGGCGCGCGAGTGGAGACTTGCTGTCGCTGCTGATGACGACTACGGTGGCACCGCAGTCGCGAGCCGCTTTTGCCATGCGATTCAGTCGGCGCGACTTGCCGGAGTTTGAGATGAGCACGATGACGTCACCCGGGCGCAACGTGAGCGCAAAGCCGATAGATGTCTCGCTAATGGTGCTTGCCATGCAGCGCAGGCCCAGCTGCGAAAACTTAAACGTCGCATCGAGCGCGACCGCGTTCGTATTGCCCACAGCCGCAAACTCAATAACCCCTGCATGCTTAAGGGCATGCACAACAGCCGCCAACGTATCGTGGTCGATCCCGTCGATGGTCGCATTAAGCTCGCTCACCTTAGCAGCCAGGATGTTCTTGAGGCTCTGCTCCATATTGTCGAGCGAGACCTCGTCAGTCAGGCCCTCGTTGCGCTGGCTTTCCAAATCCCTCGCCAACGAAAACTGAAAGCTGCGGAAGCTGCCAAAGCCCAGCTTGCGGCAAAAGCGCGAAACCGTCGCCTCGGACGTTGCGGCGGCTCGTGAGAGCTGGGCGGCCGTCAGGCGCGGCGCCTCGGACTGGTGCTCCAATATATAGTCGACAATGCGCTGCTCGGACTCACTGTATCCCTGGTGGGTACTAATGAGGGAAAGTGCGCTCTTGCTACTATCGGTCATGGATGGCTCCTGGTTGGCATGAAAATCTAACTTGATTTGCAATGCCATAGTATACGGGCATTTTCAATTACAAGATACACCTTGCCGTTTCAAGTGTTGATGGTAAACTTTCACTTACCGTTTACGGTTATGAAAGAACCTTTCACCGGAGAATTGCGCCTTGTCTCTTCTCACGCGGACGGTAGGTTGGTATCTTTCAGTTGTGGAAAAGCGCGCAAGGATGCGCGTGTAGGGGAGCGCCTGCGGGCGCAGTACTCAAGAAGGAGGGACACATGGCTAAGTTTGACATCATCGCCGCTACCGGTTGCCCGACCGGCATCGCGCACACCTTCATGGCGAAGGAGGCGCTGGAGAAGGCAGCTGCCGAGCGAGGTCTGACCATTAAGGTTGAGACCCATGGCCAGGTCGGTGTCGAGAACGAGCTCACCAAGAGCGAGATCGCCGGTGCCAAGGCCGTCGTCGTCGCAGCCGATAAGGATGTCCAGGCGGAGCGTTTCGCCGGCAAGCGCATGGTTTCCGTTGGTGTTTCCAAGGCCCTGTCCGTTGAGGCAGCCGGTAAGCTGATCGACCGCGCGCTCGCCGCCAAGGGTGACGACTCGGTTGCGGCTGCTGCCGATGTCGAGGATGAGGTCGAGGAGAAGGAGTCCATCGGCCACATCATCTACAAGCACCTCATGAACGGCGTCAGCCACATGCTGGTCTTCGTCGTCGCCGGTGGTGTCCTGACCGCCGTTTCGTTCCTGTGGGGCATCACGTCCTTCGATTCGACGGCGTCTGACTACAACAGTTTTGCTGCGATGCTCAAGATCATCGGCGGCATCGCCATGAACCTTATGGTTCCCGTGCTTTCCGCCTACATCGCCGAGTCTATCGGCAAGCGCCCGGCACTCGTCCCCGGCTTTGTTGCCGGTATGATCGCCATCCAGGGTCTGCCCGTTAACGCCGAGACCGGTATGATCGACGCCGGCGGCGCCGGCGTGGGCTTCGGTTTCCTGGGCGGCATCGTCGGCGGCTTCCTCGCTGGCTATGTCATCCTGCTGCTCGAGAAGGTCTTCTCCAAGCTGCCCAAGAATCTGGACGGCCTCAAGGCTATCTTCCTGTACCCGCTGTTCTCGACCGCCATCGTCGGCCTGGTCATGCTCGGCATCTCCGGCCCCATGGCTGCCATCAACACCGCCATGATGGACTTCCTCAAGGGTCTGTCTGCCTCTGGCGCCATTGTCCTGGGCCTTGCCATCGGCTGCATGTGCGCCGTTGACATGGGCGGCCCGGTCAACAAGGCTGCTTACGTCACCGGTACCGCTATGCTCACCGAGGCACTGGCTGCCGGCGTTGGCACCGATACCTACAACTTCGGCACCAACTTCATGGCTGCCGTCTCCGCCGCCTGCATCGTTCCGCCGCTGATCACCACCTTCGCCGTCGTCGTCGGCAAGAAGTACTTCAGCCAGGAGGATCATGACGCCGGTATCGTCAACCTCATCCTTGGTTGCACCCACATCACCGAGGGCGCCATTCCGTTCATGACCAAGAACATCTGGCCCGTCATGCCCATCATGATGCTTGGCTCCTCCATCGCCTCGATCCTGACCATTATGTTCAACGTTCACGATCCGGCGCCCCACGGCGGCTTCCTGGTCCTGCCCGTTGTCGAGAACGGTCCGCTGTGGGTCCTCGCAATCCTCATCGGTGCTGTGGTCGGCGGCATCCTGTTCGTGGCCTTCAAGAAGTACGACTTCGAGAAGAATCAGAAGGCCGCTCCTGCAGCCAAGCCGGTTGAGGCCCCCAAGGCCGCTGCCGTCGAGGCTCCCAAGTCCGAGGCTGCCGACTTCGTGAAGGTCGAGAACGTATTTGTCGCCGAGGACTTCGCTTCTCGTGACGAGGCTCTGAGCTTTGTCTCCAACCAGGCTGTCAAGGCCGGTATCGCCAACGACGCCGACGCCGTGATGAACGCCTTCCTGGCCCGTGAGGCCGAGGGCACCACGGGCATGATGGAGGGCTTCGCCATCCCGCATGCCAAGTCCGACGCTATTACCGAGGCTGCCGTCATCGTCGTTAAGGACGAGTCTGGCGTGACCGGTTGGGATACCATGGACGGCGCTCCCGTTAACGTGGCTATCGCCCTGCTCATCCCCGGTGCCCAGGCCGGCACTACGCACCTCAAGATCCTGTCCAAGGTCGCCGAGGCGCTCATGGACGAGGAATTCCGTGCCACCGTCAAGGGTTCCACCGACGCCGCCGAGATCGCCAAGACGATCAACGCCCGCCTGGTCTAATCCCGCAACACGCGAATTCCATCGCCCCCTGTAACAAAGGCGAGGACTCCACCAGGAGCCCCCGCCTTTTTCATACAGCCCGGCACTTAGGGACGTTCCATTCCTGCCGGCACCCCTGGACACTCCTCAGTTCTCAAGATGGGCATACAAAGCCCCATCAACCGGATCTCACACACGAACAGTAATTCAGCCAGAATTCCTTTCGCACGATATTTCTTGGACCGACCCAGTTATCGCAGCTCGCCTGCCGGGCGGGGCGGTTAAGTTTGTCGCGAGTTCCGCACGCAAAGGAAAGCACTTAATGTGCTTTCCGTCTTGCGCAGG
>USDH01000113.1 GCA_900553415.1 uncultured Collinsella sp.
CCAGAAAAATCATCGGGTAGATCATTCGCTTGAAAGGTAGTCACAATAGCCCCGTCCCAAATTAGCTACCCCGTCGATTGTCGTTGTTGAGAGAGGGCTCCTGTTGAAGACTGTTTATGTTGCCGCTGGGATCATTCGCAAGGAAGGATCCGATGAGTTACTTGCCGTGCAGCGCGGCTATGGCAACATGCAGGGACTTTGGGAGTTCCCCGGTGGCAAGCTCATGCGCGGCGAGACGCCCGAAGACGCCGTGCGCCGCGAGCTCATGGAAGAGCTGCAGGTCAAAGTCACCAACCTGCGTGATTTCTACACCGTTGAGTACGACTACCCCGATTTTCATCTCTCAATGGAGTGCTACTACTGCTCGCTCGCTGATGAATCCGATGAGCCCCAGAAGCACGACCGCCAGCTCGATATCCGCTGGATTCCGCGCACCTCGCTTGCCACGGTGGAATGGATGCCCGCCGACAAGGGGCTCATTGATGCCCTGATTGAGCTGAAGGAAGATCGGCTTGAGGCCAACGGCATCGCTAACGACGCCCAGGCCACCACGGCCGACGAGCCTGCTACCAAGCCTAAGCGCAAATCTAAGCGCCGCAGCAAAAAGCGTCCCAAGCCCGGCCTGCTCGACGGCATCGATACCTCGGACCTTTCCGCCGACGAGCGCGAACTGGTGCGCCGTCGCGCCGCCATCAAAAAGTCCATGAAGGGCAACAAGCGCGCCAACACCAAGCCCGAGCTGCTTGTACGCCAGCGCCTGCGCGCAGCAGGCCTCACGGGCTACCGCCTGGAATGGAAGGTACCCGGCAAGCCGGACATCGCCTTCCCCGGCCGCAAGATCGCCATCTTTGTCAACGGCTGCTTTTGGCATCGCTGCCCCAAGTGCAATCCGAGCCAGCCCAAGCGCAACGTTGAGTTTTGGGAGGCAAAGTTCCGTCGCAACGTCGAGCGCGACCGCGCTGCCGTGGCAGCACTCACTCAAATGGGCTGGACGCCCATAACCATCTGGGAATGCGAACTCAAAAAAGACCGCATCGACGCCACGATGGAAAAGGTCATCGAGCAGGTGCGCGTCGCCGCACCGCAGCGCTAGGAACGAGCCGTCCACACGCCCCACACAGGCGAGCCACATCCACGTCACAAACCTTAGAAAACCCTTAAGCCCAAAACCTTTCAAGAGTGTTACTCGATAGCTTTGACCTGCGGTTTCATCGCAACGTCAAACCTCATTAAGCTTTTCTTTAGCGATTCTTTGCAACAGCCGCGGCATAATACTGCCAGCGCACGGGGCCTAGCAGCACACCCTGAGCGCAACCTTTTGGTGGACATCGAGGAGGCCGCATAAGCATGCATTCTTCCAATGACGCAGCACGGCAGCCATCCCTAACACATGCAAACCTTTTCTCCTTCCCCCCGACACAGAGAGACGGCCTCCTCGACTCCCCCACCACAAAAGCCAAACGCTCAACCAACCAGAGCCACAACTTGCGAGCATCGTTCGAAAAGCTCCAAGCATCCCTAAACAAGGCGTTCCCCGAACAGGCAAGAGCAATCTAAGCCCATCGCGCTTTATACTGATGCCATGCGAAACATGGATCACATAGAATTGCACCGCGGAGGACGCGAGGAAGCGTTTCCCGAGACCGCCGAAGACTGGCCCTATATTGCCGAACGCGCAGAATTCGCTCGCTATCCGGGCAATTCCGTCCCCTGGCACTGGCATTCCGAAGTTGAGCTTTTCTACATGGAACAGGGAGCGATTGACTATCGAACGCGCGCGGCTCATGAGCACGTACGCTTTGAGGAAGGGTCCGCCGGCTTTATCAACGGCGGCGTTTTGCACAGCACGCTGCAATCACCCAATTCGGCACCAGCCATTCAAATGTTGCATATCTTTCAGCCGTCGATGCTCGGCGATCCCGCGGGACGCCTTCAAAAGCGCTATATCAATCCTTTGCTGCAATGTCGAGGCGTCGATGTGCTCAAATGGTCGCCCACCAACCCCGACGATATGCCCTTTATCGATTTGCTAAAGAGTTCCTTTAACCACGACCTTCAACGGCCGCAGAACGAGATGGCGCTTCGGAATAGCTTGTCAGAGCTCTGGATTCAGATTTACGCCAAGGCCGAACCGCTCTTTTCCTCCGACAACGCCTCTTGGATGACCAACCGCGACGTACAGTTCAAGGCAATCCTGGACTATATCCGCGCGAACTATGCAGCCGCTATAGATGTGCCCCAGATGGCATCTGCAGCCGGCGTAAGCGAAAGAGAATGTTACCGCATTATCGAAGCTTGCGCAGGAACGACCCCGGCGGCATATCTGCGCGCATACCGCGTAAACCGTGTTTGCGAACTTTTGGCACACACCACGCGAACGGTCCAGACAGTCGCGCGCCAATGCGGCTTTGCGACAGCAAGCCATCTTGGCCAGGTATTTAAAGAACAAATGGGATGCACTCCTTCGAGCTATCGAGCAGCGAGGCAGAATCTCGATAGCACCAGGCAGAAATCCCGCTAGCCTTTCTTCTGTCACCGCATCAAACTTGCAGGCAAACAACAGAGAGGAGAAATCATATGAAGCACTTTGACCATATCGTATTTGACGTTGATGGGACATTGGCAGATACAGAAGAAAGCGTTCTATCATCGCTTGTCCAGATTGTCCAAGAAGAGACCGGCAAAACGCTCCCCCGACACGAGCTTGAATTTGCCCTCGGCATACCCGGCAAGGATGCCCTTGAGAAACTTGGAATCTACTCGCAGGCAACGTTGGATCGCTGGTGCCAAGTTGCCGCCAGCTTTAAAAGCACCATCAGCGTGTTTCCAGGTTTGCTTGAAGTCATCGCAACACTCGCCGATAGCGGCTGCAAACTTGGCATCGTCTCCTCACGTGCGCGCGACGAATACACAAAAGAAATTGCACCCCTTGGTTTCGATAAGTATTTTGAGCACATCATCCTTGTCGAAGACACAACCGAACATAAACCCGCACCCGCACCCATGCTCGAATATCTCCGGCGTACGGGCGCGAATCCTGGCAACGTCGTCTACGTTGGCGACACCGTCTACGACGAACAATGCGCAACTTCGGCAGGGGTCAGTTTTGCCAGAGCGGCATGGGAATCACACCAAGACATCCCAAACGCCACCTACAACCTCAAAACCCCCAACGACCTGCTAACCCTAACAACCAAGTAACCCCCGCGCCCCACCCTTTCAGCCCCAACGCCACAAGGGCGACGACCTCGAGTAGGTCAACCTGGGAGGGACGAGGGCTTAGTTCCCCAATCTTTCCGCAGGGGGCAAAAAGCCTCGCCGCACGAAGTGCGCAGCGAGGCTTTTTGCATGCCCGAGGACGATTGGGGAACTAAGCCCTCGTCCCTCCCCGGGATATGTAGCGAGTCGGAGTACCCTTGCTGTTACTCTGCTTTGCCCACAGAGTTGAGGTTGGTCATGCGGATCTTAACCAGCTCGGTGATCTCACGCATACCCTCCTTGGCCGGCTTCTTGGGGTCGAAGCAGGCAGGATTCTCGGCCATGTAGGCCATGAAGCCCTTGGTGTAGGCCTGACGCAGCTCGGTGGCGTAGTTAACCTTGCAGATGCCGTTCTTCACGGCCTCGGCAACCTGCTCATCGGGCACACCAGAGGTGCCATGCAGAACCAGCGGCACGTCGACGGCGTCGCGGATGGCCTTGACCACGGACTGCTCGATGTGCGGATCGCTCGTGTACACACCGTGGCTGGTGCCAACGCCAATAGCGAGAGAGGTGCAGCCGGTGCGCTCGACGAACTCCTTGGCCTCGGCCGGATCGGTGTAGGGGCTCTCGCCCTCAACCGCGGGACCGTCGTCCTCCTTGCCGCCAACCTTACCGAGCTCGGCCTCGACGGGCACGCCCATGGCGCGGCCAGCGTCGGCAACGGACTTGGTCAGGGCGATGTTGTCCTCGAAGGACTCGTGCGAACCGTCGATCATGACGGAGGTGTAGCCCGTGCGGAAGGCCTGCATGCAGCGGTCATAGCCATCGCCGTGATCGAGGTGCAGGGCAACGGGCACGGAAGCGCGCTCGGCGGCAGCCTTGACCATGCCGTAGAAGTAGTCCAGACCAGCGGTCTTGATGGTGCCCGGGGTGGTCTGCATGATGACAGGGGACTTGGTCTCCTCGGCAGCAGCCAGAACGGCCATAACAAACTCGAGGTTCTCGACGTTGAACGCGCCTACGGCGTAGTGGCCGGCCTGAGCGTCCTTGAGCATCTTTTCGGTGGTAACAAGTGCCATGAGCGTTTGCTCCTCTCCCTCGCCCGCATCTGGACATCGGGCGTAGTTGTTCACAAGGCGTTTTACCTTGCGTTTTGCTGCGCCCATTGTATGAAATTCAGCGGCTTTGCACGTGCGAGATATTGAGCCCATGCAGGTCAATACAGTCATTTTTGAAAAGCAAACGGAAGAAATTTGAGCCGAGTGAACATGTTCGATATTGAATTTTGGGCGTTCAGCGTCTTTCTTTTATAGAAAAGATAAGTAATCGAAAGGTGTTTTCTTACTCAAAAAGAAAATGAACGAAAATGGACTCAACACAATTCCTGCAAATTTCAGTTGAGGATGGAGCAGCTATGGCCCATGTAACAACCCGAGCCTTCGCCGATGAGCGTCGTGCCGCCATCATGGAGATGCTTGAGCATAACGCCTCGGTGCAGGTAGCAGACATCGCCCAAACCTTTGGCGTGTCCTCCGTCACCGCCCGTGCCGACCTGGACGCCCTCGCGGAGTCCGGCAAGCTGCGCCGCACACATGGCGGCGCTGTGTCGCTCCACAAACGCCTAACCGTCTCCACGCAGGATCGCCGCATCAATGTCAACGTCGCCGCCAAGCAGGCCATCGCGCAAAGCGCCATCGAGCTCGTCAGTGACGGCGACACGTTGCTCGTCGACTCGGGCACCACGGCGCTCGAGTTCGTCCGGCTTCTCGATCAGCGCGACGGTATCACCGTCATCACGGCCGACATCACCATCGCCGATTATATCGACGAGAGCATGCCCTCGGTCGATGTCGTCATGCTGGGCGGGGCACTGCGCAAAGGTCATCGCTATCTGTACGGCCCACTTACCATGCAGGCGCTCCAAATGGTCCACGCCGATCTTGCCGTCATGTGCCCTGGAGCTTTTGTTCCCGGCTGCGGCTTTACGACCGACTTTCCGCAGATGGCCGAGACCAAAGCGGCTATGGTCGGTGCCGCCCGTCAAAGCGTCGCCCTTATGGACGCCAGCAAGGTTAACGGACGCGGCATGT
>USDH01000114.1 GCA_900553415.1 uncultured Collinsella sp.
CCACTGGAACTGAATGATTTGGCAGCCCAGAATCCACTCATTATCGGGATGGGCGTTCGCAAACGCTACAACACGCTCCATCGCCATCTCAAAACTGGTGCAATCGATAAGGTTGACGGCAAAATCGAGGTCGGTCATAAACGCACCCTGAGCAAAATGCGTGTGCGAGTCAATCAGGCCAGGCATAACGAGCTGATCGCCAAAGTCGCGCACCTCAGTATCGGGGCCGATAAAAGCGTCGAGGTACTTATCTTCGCCGCACGCAACAATTCTGTCACCCGCGACGGCAACGCCGCCCTTGAACGGTGCCAGCCCGTCACCAGTGAACACAGCATTGCTTTTGATGACTAAATCCGCTTTGTCCATATGAGCCTCCTCAGACGTTACAGGACAATGGATGAACGCCACGATACGGCGCGCCCAATCGGTGAGGGAGCATTTGTTGCTCCCTGCATGACACGTGCCTACGAGCGGTCGGGCGTCTGTCCAGCGCCCTACTCCCCGTGTCAACACCCATTGACGCACCTCCTGCACAAGCTGCCAAGATGGAAGCGGGCGAACGGACGGGTTAAGCAGGTTTACACGTCTGACCAGGTATTTTATTGTCTAAGTTTATTGTCGCTTCTTTACGCCGAGTGGTCTGCGATATGCCGCCAGCCGATCCACCCCAGCCTTACGAGCGCCAGAATGTCTCAATCAAGTCGTCGCGCGCCTTGACTTCGCTCTTTACATAGATGCGATGCAGGTGAGCCTTGACGGTACCTGGGCTAATCACAAGTTCATTAGCAATATTTTGGACATCAAGTCCACGCAATACGAGTGTAAGCACTTCCTGTTCGCGCTTTGAAAGCCCATGCTCGTCCGAGAAAATCGCAACACGCGAGACAAGGTCCTCCCGTGCATCACGGCGCTCTGTCGCTACCTCTTCATCGGCACGAGGGTGACGCGAGAACACACGTAAGATATGGCTGAACTGTTTAAATAGCTGAACGGCTGCAGCAACAAACAATAAATTCTCTGAGATATTCCGCTCGCCCAGATACCATAAAAAGGCGCTCACCATCACGTTGTCAACGTCAGGCGTGCAGAATAGGATCATATAGGTATCCTCGATAACCACCATCACGGTAAGCACGCAGGCTATGCGAAAGAACGTCCGAGAGCGCTCAAGATCGAGCCGCTCAGCCCTATTCTCCGTCTTGCGATAGCGGGCGTAAGCATATACCAAGCAGAATGCCATTCCCAAATCGCGCGAAAGCCAAAAAAGATATTGCTGAACCTGGCCCGCAAAGCCAGTACGAGGCACCAGAGCAAGCTGAAGCACGGCGATCGGTACGACATATGCGGCAACGCGCTTAACGGTCACCTCATCGTGTAAGCGAAACGTTACCCAAAGCCATACGCACGCAAGAATCGCCACGCCCAGCGCGCAGCGCAGTAACGGATGTTGAAGCGGCTCATTAAACGTCACCACATAGTCATATTTGAGCCGGTTGTACTCATCAAAGAAGATCACCGACATATCGAAGATATAGAGAAGGAAGCCCGCGGCCGCCACCAAACAATCGCGTCGACGCGTCATGAGCCATATTACGAGTGCAGTTGATGCCGTCACCAATCCAACGCCCATGACAATAATCGTGTAGATAAAGAATGCGAAGCTCATACTACCCTCATTCCGCGCACAACCAGCTTGATTCCGCATTACGGTTATGGTAGAAACATCGAACGAATACCGAGACCGAAGGGAGATGCCATGGCGCCTATCGCACCGCTCAAGATTATTGTCGCGCCCGCCGCCAAGGCCATCGCCAAGATCGGTTCGACCATGACCTACGATGACGTTCCTTGCATCGTTGATGAGCGCAACGACAGCTGCCCTTACCTGGGACACATCCCCTACTTTGCGCCCAAGCTCTCCTCTTCACTCGAGCACCGCGAACAGTAATCCAAGATGCACCAAGCGCTGCTCAACTCGCGGCGCTTACTGTTTTGGTGCAAAGTAACCTGACCCCCGTGCACCAACGCCGGGATTGTCGACGCTTCGGCCGCGGCGCGATATGAGGCGCGAAACCTCGCCCAATAACAGGCCAATCACTACGCCCGCGAGAATCGGCAACTTTGCCATCTCGGCAGGTGAGCTGTTGAGCGGCACAATCGTAGCAACAATCGAAAGCACGAGCTCCACCACGGGAATCGCAAGCGCCACCGCGAGCACCTTGCCCTCGAAAGGCGCACGGAACACACGCGAGCGATTATCGTGCTTGCGCAGACGCCAAAACGCTGGGAACATGGGAATATAGCTCATGAGCAGAAAGACGACGTTCATCGAGAAGAAAACCCAAAAGACGTCGGAGCCCTCGCCCAGCGGAATCTGGAGCAGTAGCACCATACTTGCAAAACAACCGTTAATGAGTGCCGAGCCGTTGGGCATGCCGGTCATCTTGGACACCAGCGCAAAGGGACGCGGCATATTGCCATGACGCGCGGCATAGCTCGCCACGTTGTTGACGCCAAAGCTCCAGCAGATCATATTGGCGAACAGCGTCACCAAAAAGGCCACGCCAACAATCATCGTTAGCGGGTGGGTGCGCCCCACCATAGCGGCGACTGCGTCCACAATGCCCGAATCGAGCGAAAGCTGCTCGGCGGGAACCGCGGCTCCAATGCCGATGCCGCAAATGATGTAGATTGCCGCAATAGCCACGCCACCGGCAATAACCGCCTTGGGGATATCGCGCGACGGGTTTTTCATCGTGCTGGCAAAGGTCGCGACCACTTCGAAGCCCATAAAGTTGAACAGGATAATCGATAGGTACGTCAACGAATTGGTGTCGCCCAGATCTGGAATGAAGGTCTTAAGCGACATGTCGTTGGCAAAGCCGTTATTGCAGGCAAACCAAATGCCGACGATTCCCACCACAGCGGTAATGAGCACCTTGATGACGGCGCCGCCGTCCATAACCCAATCGGCCTCCGCCACCGGCTGCATTGCCATGACCGTGACGCCCCACACAAAGGCAATCTCGATGGCAATTCGGATCCCGAGTGAAAACTCGATACCCCACACCGCATTAATGACACTGGGGAACATGCAGGCGATACTTGCCACCCACAGCGGAAAGTTGACCCAGTAGCACCAGGAACAGCGGGCACCCCAACGGTCACCCAAGCCCAGACGTACCCAGTCGTACAGGCCGCCCTCGGAATCGAACGCCGTGCCCAGCTCGGCCACCACCAGGCCATAGGGAAGCAAAAACGTAATGATAAGGAAAATCCACCAGAAGAACTGTACGTTACCCATGGCAGATGCCGGAGCCGCCGCCTCGATGGTAAACACGACGCAGATAACCGAAAGGATGACCTCGATCAGGGAGAACTTTTTACCTGCCATGGCGCGCGCCCCCTACAGCAAAAAGGATGGCATCTGTACCGAAGGCGCAGCCCAAGGTAGGGTTGCAGGCCGCGTCACCGGTGCAGGTGCCATCCCAGAGAGAGGAGAGGATGCATTTGTTGGACCAACGCTCGCGGAACAGGCGCGTGTAGATGACGATACGCTGGTACATAGATACTCCGATCAAAACGGCCGCGTTCGCGAC
The DNA here is from genome assembly GCA_900553415.1 of uncultured Collinsella sp. Taxonomy (GTDB): domain Bacteria; phylum Actinomycetota; class Coriobacteriia; order Coriobacteriales; family Coriobacteriaceae; genus Collinsella. The sequence goes on from USDH01000114.1 coordinate 3,600, forward strand.
CGGAAACTTTCGGCAATTGAAAACGCATCTGACCTGGGAAATTCAAGCGAACAATTGGCCTAACCCGCAAAAAATCCCAGGCCAGACGCGTACTCAATCAAAGAAAAGGGCACTCCGAAGTGGAGGCAACGGAGTGCCCAAAGAAAACCCAACCGACCAAGACATCAAGCAAATCAACCATCAATGCCCCGAGATGGACCAATCCGCCGATTGTCCGATTGATCGGCTGGGTTTTCGAGGTGCCCCAGGTCGCCGCGAAAGAGGAGCGAAGCGTACTTTGGTACGCGAGCGACGGTTTGAGCGGCGAGATGAGGTGCCTCGGAAAGCCAGACGATTAAGCGGACGGCTCCTGCTGCGTGATGCAGTGGATGTTGCCGCCGCCGAAGACGACCTGCTCGGACTGAACGCCGACGCACTTGTAGACGCCCTCGCCCCAGACCTCGTCATAGATCTTCTGGAGCGTGTCAACGGCCAGCTGGTCGTTCTCGTCGCCGTACTGCGGGACGATGACGCCGTGGTTGGTGACCAGGTAGTTCATGTAGGAGGCGATCAGCGGCTCGTCGGGAACGCGCGGCTCGGCGTTCTCGTCGGCGTCGATGGTGTCGCAGGAAGCCTGGTCCATGAACAGCGGGTTCACGGGCATGCAGAGCTTGTAGACCTTCATCTTGCGGCCCTTGGCGTCAACGGCGTTGGAGAGGGTCTCGTAGGCAGCGTGGCACTGCTCGTAGAACGGATACTCGGGATCGTCGGTCCAGATGCAGGCCATGACGCCCGGGGCGATGAACGTGGCGACGTCATCGATGTGGCCGTTGGTCTCCTCGGGGTCGATGCCCTCCTTGACCCAGATGACCTTCTCGACACCCAGGTAATCCTTGAGGTGCTCGTCCATATAGGCGCGAAGCTCCTCGCTCCAGGGCTCAAACTTCTTGTGGTACTTGGGCCAGATGGACTCGGGATCCTCTTCCTCCTCCAGGACCGCAGAGCAGGTGCGGCCCGGGGAAAGCAGGCACTGGTCGGTCACGACAAGGGTGCCCTCGCCGTCGACGGTGATGGAGCCGCCCTCGAGGATCATGTCATCGGGACGATAGCGACGGCAGCCGGAGAGCTCAGCCATCTTAAGGGCGATCTGCTCGTCCTTGTCCCACGGGAAATAAAGGCCGTCGACGAGACCACCGTAGGCGTTGAAGTGCCAGTGGTTGGCGCGCTTCTCGCCCTTGCCGTTGATGACGTAGGTGGCGGCGGTGTCGCGGAACCAAGCATCGTCGGTGGTCATCTCGATAACGGTGACGTTCTCGTCGTTCTCAAAGACGGCCTTGCAGTTGGCATAGTCGACCTGGTTGGCGCACATATAGACCGGGGTGAACTCGGCGATGGCGCGGGCGATGGCGGCATACTGCTTCTGAGCCGGCTTGGCGCCGTGGGCCCAGGTGTCGGTGCGGTGGGGCCAGCCCATCCACACGCGATCCTGCGGGGCAAACTCAGCAGGCATAAAGAAGCCGTCGGCCTTGGGAGTGGACTCGGACTCGGTGATCGTACGCATAAGATTTCCTCCAAATCGAACGATCGCTTGCCGCGGGCGGGTTACCCGCGGCCTAAAACCAAGAGATAGTGGGCGCCCGTCCCCCGGCAAAG
>USDH01000115.1 GCA_900553415.1 uncultured Collinsella sp.
GCACGCCCGCCTCGCCGGCAACGGCCTTGGCCAGCAGCGTTTTGCCGGTGCCCGGAGGGCCAACCAGCAACACGCCACGCGGGATCTTGGCGCCCAGTTTGCGATAGCGATCAGGATCGCTCAAAAAGTCACGGATCTCCTCGAGCTCCTCGACTGCCTCGTCCACGCCGGCAACGTCTTCAAACTTGACCTTGGGGCGTGTGGCCTCGTTGGTCTTGGCGTTGGTCTTGCCAAACTGCATGTTCCTGTTGTTGGCGCCCATCATCTGGCGCATAAAGTAGAACATGATGGCGATAAGGGCGATCGTCGGAAGCACACTCATCGCCAAGTCGCCCCAAAAATCGGGATCGTTGGTGTTGACGATGTACTTGGTATCGGGGTGCTCCGCCATGAGCTCGGCAAGCGAATCGGAGCCGACATAGGTCGAGGAGAAGCTCTTGAGCTCGCTCGTATCGCCCTTGTCCTTCTTCGTCTTCCAGTAATGACCCGTCACGCTTCCGTCTTGAACCGTATAGGTCAAATCTTCGACACGGTCCTGCTTAATGGCATTGACCATCTCACTCGTCGCGAGCTTTACGGTATTGCTGGAATTGGCAAAGCCGGAGCCCATGTTAAAGAAGGCGTAGCCCAGAAGCGCGCAAGCCAAAATAAAATACAGCCAGCCCGTACGCGTGGGCTTCTTGCCTCCGGGCATCCCCGGGATCTTTGGGTCCCGGGGAGTCTGGGAATTGTTGTCGTTACGGTCGTCGGGCATCTTACGAATAAACCTCCGGTTTCAAAATGCCCAGATACGGAAGGTTGCGATAGCGCTCGGCATAGTCGAGGCCGTAGCCCACCACAAAGGCATCGGGGCAATGGGTTCCAACATACTTGGGCGTGACGGCCGAGGTACGGTCCTCAACGTCCTTCCACAGGAAGGCGGCGACCTCCAGAGAAGCGGGCTTGCGGCTCTCGAGGTTCTTCATCAAATACTTGAGCGTCAGGCCCGAGTCCAGAATGTCCTCGACGATCAGCACGTCGCGACCGCGGATGTCGATATCCAGGTCCTTAATGATACGCACGATACCCGAGGACTTCACACCGTCGCCGTAGCTCGAAACAGCCATGAAATCGATGTTGGTCGGCAGCTCGATCTTACGCATCAGGTCGCCCATAAAGACCACGGCGCCGCGCAGGACCGCAATCAGCACCAGATCCTTACCCGCGTAGTCGCGAGTAATCTGCTCGCCTAGGCGAGAGACGATACCGTCGATATCCTCCTGCGTAAACAGAACCTTCTCGATATCCGGATGTTGAGAAGCCATGACAACCCTTTCTTGTGCTTATCGCCCACACACCGCCGTATGGACGCGAACTACACATTCTAGCAGCGCACGGGGTAAATTTACCAGCCCGTGCGCCATCAGCGCGGGAATACCGTCAACGTCGCACAGAATAGCAGGCGTGGGACGCTATTCCGCATCGACCACGCGGAGCAGATATGCTACGCGCGTTGCGGCCGTGCACTTAAAACGCTCGTCCGCGCGAACTCCGGCGACCCACACCACGGCACCCCCCGGCGCCGTCCTCACCATGGGCACGCCGGCGCGCTCGGAAACGGGAATGCGAGCCTCACCTAGCAAGTCGGATACTTTCTTGCTTCGACCACTCATCCCTAACGGGCACATCACGTCTCCCGGTGCGGGACCGTCCACCCACAGGCGCGCCAATCGCGCCTCGGTAGGGATCTCGCCACGCGAGCCCGCCAGGATCCGCTCACTATCGCTGTCGGCAAAACCCAGGGCAGCCGCGTCCACCAAAGCTGTCACTTCCCCGGCAGCCGCAAGCTCACGGGCGCGGCGCACGATATCGCATCCCGGCTCAACGGCCATCGGTTCTGTGACCAGCATACGTCCCCCGCCCAACGGCAAACGACCGGGTACGGTAACCCAGTCCGCGACCAGGCCCTCGCGAGCCGCCGGCGCCTTAAACGCCAGCATGCCAAACTCAATGCGTGCGTCAATCCCCGCCGGAAGCGTGACCGAGCCGGCGCCCTCGGCAACGCAGGAAAGGACTCGCTCCACATGTCGCATCTCTGGACGAGCGTCCGGATCGATGCGCTTAATCGCCAGTCGCACGATACGCCGCGCGATTACCACCTCGGCCGCAGCAAGGCGCCTGGCATCGAGCACCAGCGCGCCCGCCGCCTCCTTACGCAGGCAGCTTCGAAACGCCTGTGCCGAAAGCTGAGACAAAAACGCGTCCTCATCGCCTAAGATCTCGCAGGCGGCGCCAATCGTCTTGCAGACGCTCGCGTTGCGCTGCGCCACCACCGGCATCACTCGATGGCGCACGTAGTTTCGCAGATACGAGATATCCTCATTGCTCTCGTCTTCACGCCACGGCTGACCATGTACCTGTAGATAGCCCACGAGTTCGCCATGAGTTAGGTCGAGCAAGGGACGCACCACGATATTCCTCCGGCGAGGAATGCTCGATAGGCCAGCGGGCCCCGAACCCTTAATCGCGTTCATCAAAAACGTTTCCGCGCGATCCGAAGACGTGTGCGCGGTGCAGATACGAGCCGCCGTTCGCGGTGCCCCCGTCTGGGCGCAGAGCTCGCGAACATACCTCCGCGCCGCGGCATAGCGCACCTCGCGGGCCGCGGCCTCAATATTGCCCGACTCCCCATCAAAATAAGCGTGCTCCACGCACAGCGGTAAACCATATTTCGCGCAGAGCTCACGCACAAAGGCCTCGTCGCCATCGGACGCCTTGCCGCGCAGATGATGGTTTACATGCAGCACATGCAGGCGCTCGCGAGCAATGGGGGCAACACCGCGTCCGTCTTGGATATCCAGCTTTGATGTGCACGCCATAAGAAGCAGTGCCGTCGAGTCCGCGCCGCCTGATACCATGAGCACGACAGGAGCAGCCTGCTGCCTCGTTCGGGTCTCATCGACTGCCCCGGGCACGGCATGGTGTCCGTAATGCTGTGATACCGTTGGCATTCGCTTCCTCCTCTATTCGTCCGCACCCATTGTATCCTTTGGAATCTTATGTCTCGTCTGCACCTTCATATCCTCGGCAGTGGCTCTAAAGGCAACTGCGCACTCATCGAGGGCCCGCAGGGGCTCATTATGGTCGATGACGGACTGTCTCGCCGCGAGACATTAAAGCGCATGGCAGAACTGGGGCTCTCGACAGACAACGTCTCGGCTCTTCTCATTACTCATGGGCATAGCGATCACATCAAGGGCCTCGATGTCTGGTGCAAGCACTGGCACGGCCCCCTCTTTGCCAGCAGGGGCACGCTTTCGTGCAAAGAAACCCTCGCACATCTACCCGTAGAGGAATTTGACCCCGGCGACACGCTTTCCATTGCCGGCATCCGCGTGCGAACCTACCCAACATCGCATGATGTCGTCAATCCTGTCGGTTATCGATTCGACACTCTCGATGACTCCATTGGCTTTGCTACCGACACCGGAGAGCTAACCAAACAAGCTATAGACGCCCTCGAAGACTGCCGAGTTCTTGCACTCGAGAGCAACCACGATGTGGCCATGCTGCGCCAAGGGGATTACCCCCGCTTCCTCCAAGAGCGAATTTTATCTGCAAAAGGCCATCTCTCTAACGACCAGGCCGCCGACGCAGCGCGTGGGCTCGTCACCGATCGAACCGAGCAGCTCATCGCCATGCACATCAGCCAGGACAATAATCGTCCAAGCCTAACCGTCAAAAGCTATGCCAAAGCTCTAGCCGCAACTCTGGATGACGACGTCGGCAGCTCCGCCACCCTTCTCCAAGGATCGCGAAAACTCTCGATACGCCCTGCGAGTCAGTATCAGCCGGCAACCATTCAATAGACTGTCCTAGACAGCAAAAGGGGCCGAGAATCGCTTCCCAGCCCCTTTTGCTGTCTTTTAATAGCGCAGAACACCAACGAAGTTAGTCGATGGAGATCTTCGTAACGTTCTTCTTCTCGACAATCTTGGGAACCGTAACGGTCAGGATGCCGTCAGCGTACTTAGCCGAGAGGCCCTCGCTCGAAGCGTCCTTTAGATACACGCCACGCGTCGCGCTGTACGAGCTGAATTCCTTCTGCAGGAAGTTCTTGCCCTCGTTCTCCTCGTCTTCCTCGACATTCACGCTAATGGACAGACGGCCCTCATTGAGCTCGACATCGATATCGTCCTTGGCGACACCGGTCAGATAGGCCTTGACCTCATAGCCGTCGCCCTTATCCTCAACGTCAACGGGAAACGCCTTGGAAGCAATCGAGTTGTTTGCAAGGTCGGTCATATCATCAAACAGATCGAACAGCGAGCTAGCAGAAGGACGAACGCCAAAAACCGAACGATAAGGAACCATGCTTGCCATGTTTACCACTCCTTTTAGGACTGCCGAGCCATCTTCTAGGTGACTGGGACTTCTTTTGACGCTCTTATATATGCCCACACAGTGCTTATATATACATGGACTATAAAGTTTTTTGAGTCCAGTACTATAAGCATATCTAAGTGTGTGCGACTAAGGTTTTAGTAAGGTTAAGGTTCTTTGAACCAGAGCCTAAATAACAAGTATGTTCGCAGCTACAAATAGCAAGGGGCTTACAATGAGCGCGTACACGTTGTTGGTAACGAGCTAAAGGGCATCATGGACGACCAAAACCAGAACAAAATATTTATGCCGACGCAGGGGGAAGATACTTCCACGCAGCCGCCACGGTTCCATCGCCCCCACATCTCGCAAGAGCCCATCAATGACCCAGAGCCCGATTATGTGACGAGAAACCGATATCAAACGCTCGAGGATGCCCAAACGGGACGTAAACATATGGGCGTGGCCTCGGGAGACCCTGTATATCTGAAAGACGCACCATTATCTAAAAACAGCGCAGCTAGTGAGGAGCCACTGAAAGCATCCGCCGCCAATCAACATAGAGGTCCTCGACCAAAGCAAACCTTGACGCATTCGGCTCGCTATCTCGAAACGCCAAAACAGGGAAAATCAATCTTCGTTTCGTCAAGTAAACGACGCAAGCAGCATCGACTGACAATCCTGCTTTTGATCATTGTGGCCATAGCAGTTGCCCTTGTTATTCGATTTATTTTCTTTAAATAAAGGCTCAATACCAAAAACAATAAGATTGTCTAGTGTAATTGAGTCCTTTACGCCCGTTAACGCAAAAAAGGGGGAGGCCGCGAGGCCTCCCCCTTCTTCAAGTCATCAGA
>USDH01000116.1 GCA_900553415.1 uncultured Collinsella sp.
TCGCTCTCGTAGCTGCGAGGCCGGGGAAGCCCCGAGTCGCCGGGGTATTTCCTCCAAATTTCAAACAGTCCTATGCAAGACGAAGGCCACATTTAGTGGCCTTCTTTGCATGCGGAACTCATTTGGAGCAAACACCCCGGCGACTCGGGGCTTCCCCGGCCAGACGACTCGGCCGTTCGGGTCAGGTAGGCTGGATTGTATTTGGTGAATGAGGGTGCCGTTGGCGCCCCCATTTTTTGTGGATGTGATGCAGGGACGGTCCCTTGGTCACATTGCGCCTCAAGATTTCCAAAAAGTTAACCTTTGTTGACCTCAATAGTTAGATAAACTAAACTATTTTCCAAAAGTGTGCTCGAGCAAACTTGTTTACTCGGGTGCTAAGGCACCATGCCGCGTCCAATGCGGCAAAAGGGAGAAGCAACATGAAGAAGTCGACGTTCAATACCCTGCTTGTCGGTGGCGGTTTTCTGCTTGGTACGGCTGGCATCAAGCTGCTTACCAGCGCTCCGGTAAAGAATGCCTGCGTGCAGGGCATTGCGTGCGGCATGCGCGTCAAGAACTGCTACCAGGACATGGTCGAGCAGGCCAAGGCTAATGTCGATGACATGGTTGCCGAGGCTGCCTACATCACCCAGAGCGAGGCCGCTGCTGACGAGGCAGCCGAGTAACGCTCCCAGGCACAAACTATGAGATTCTCGATTATGAGCGAGATCCCCGGCAGGACCCGTCTTCAATTGGCGGGTCCTGTGCCAGAGAGCGATCTCGATGCACTTCTTAAGCTCAGCGGCGACATCGACGGTGTGCGTAAGGTGCGCGTTTACGGCCGTATTGGCCAGATGGCGCTCGAATATGACGAACCGTGCCGTGCGGGCGTGCTCGACGCCTTGGGTGCGCTCGATGCCCAGGCCATTGCCGACGCAAAGACGGGCTACGTGATGCAACTTGAGCCGCGCAAGCACAAACTCGTTATGGACCTGGCGACACTCGTCGGTGCCCATTACGCACGTCGCTGGTTCTTGCCCACGCCCCTGCGTGCGGTGTTTGTCGTGGCCGGTTACATGACCTTTTTGCGCGCCGCCCTTCGTGAGCTCGCGCAGCCGCGCCTGACCGTTCCCGTGCTCGACGCTTCGGCCATCGGTATCTCGTTTGTCAAACGTGATGTCGACACCGCGGGCCAGACGATGTTCCTGCTCAACGTGGGCGAGCTGCTCGAGGACTACACCCGCGCCATGAGCGAAAACGAACTCATCAACTCGCTGCTCGACGTGCCCGACAAGGCGCAAAAGGTCGTCGGTGACACCGAGGTGAGCGTTGCCGCCACCGAGCTTGAGCCCGGCGACTTGGTGGCCGTGCGCACTGGCATGTCCATTTGCATCGATGGTGTTGTCGAGCAGGGGAGCGCCATGGTCAACCAAGCGACCCTGACCGGCGAGCCACTGGCCGTTGAGCGCAGCGTGGGCGATGACGTGTTCGCCGGTACCGTCGTGGAAGACGGCAGCATCTTGGTGCGCGTGCGTGCCAACACGGCGCAGACCAAGCTGCGCTCGATCGTCTCGCTCGTGCAGACGGCCGACTCGCTCAAGTCCGAGGGCCAGTCGCACATGGAGGACCTTGCCAACAAGATCGTCCCGTGGAACTTCCTGCTCGCGGGCCTGGTAGCGCTTACCACCCGCAGCCTCATCAAGACCTCGGCGGCGCTGATGGTCGACTACTCGTGCGCACTCAAGCTCACGGGTTCCGTCGCCGTCATGACCGCTATGAGCGATGCTGCCAAGATGGGCGTCATGGTCAAGGGCGCAAAGTACTTTGAGTCGTTTGCCAAGGCCGACACCATTGTCTTTGACAAGACCGGTACGCTGACCGAGGCACAGCCGCGTCTTGCTTCCGTGCTCACCACCGATGGCTGGAGCGAGGACGAGGTCCTGCGCCTTTCCGCTTGCTTGGAGGAGCATTTTCCGCATCCGGTGGCACGCGCCGTGGTCAATGCGGCGCGCGAGCGCGGGCTCGAGCATCGCGAGCGCCATGCCGCCGTCGAGTACATCGTGGCGCACGGCATCGCTTCGTCCATTGAAGGGCGTCGCGCCATCATCGGTTCCGCGCACTTTGTATTTGAGGACGAGAGCGCGCAGCTCGATTCCGACGTTAAGGAGCGCATAGAGTCCCAGATGCAGGGTCTGTCGCCACTGTACCTGGCGGTCGACGGCACGGTCGTCGGCGTGCTCGGAATCGAGGATCCGCTCAAGCCCGGGGTCCGTGAGGCCATCGCCGACCTGCATGCGCTGGGCGTCAAGCATGTCGTTATGCTCACGGGCGATTCCGAGCGCACGGCCGAGCGCATTGCTCGCGAGGCAGGTGTCGACGAGTTTAAGGCCGAGCTGCTGCCCGAGGACAAGTATGCCTATGTGGAGCGGATTAAGAGCGAGGGGCGCCATGTTGCCATGGTGGGCGACGGCGTCAACGATTCGCCGGCACTCGGTTTGGCCGACGTGGGTCTGGCCATGGGCGGTGGAAGCGACATCGCCAAGGAGGTCGCCGACATCATCCTGACCGATACGGATCTGGCCGCAATCGTGCGCCTGCGCCGCATGAGTCAGGGCCTCGTTGATCGTCTGACGAGCTCCTATTCTAAGGTGATGCTCACCAACTCAGCACTCTTGGCACTGGGCATTACCGGCATGATCACTCCGCAGGCGTCGTCGCTGCTGCACAACGGCTCGACGATCGCCTACAGCCTGGGCAACGCAAAGGCGTACCTGCGTTAGCAGACGTGTTCGCTCACGTTATCTGGCCTGCGCCTAGACGGCATCGGTGTCGTCTGGGCGCAGGCCTTTTGCATTTGACCATGTGCTAGCTTCTTTATATAGTGTTGCTAGCATGGCTAGCAATTGAAGGGAGCGGGATCGACGTGGGTGCTGTTGGCAGCATGGCGCAGGTGAACGTTCGCGTGGATCGCCAGGTCAAGAACCGTGCCGAGGAGGCGCTGCGGCTTTCGGGTGGGTCACTGCCCGAGCTCATCAAAAAGGTCGTAGCGAAGGTTGCACAGGGCGGCGGTTCGTGCGAAGAGGTGTTGTCGGCTGTTGACGACCAACTGCCTAGCGCTGGTGCCACATCGCCGTTTGTCGCATCATGGGCGGCGGCGGATCAGCTTTACGCGGACCTGGGTATCGATACATCGTCTACATCCGATGACCGCGATTGGGACACAATCTATTCCGAAACCATGGACGAGCGCTATCGCCAAAAGGGGATGATCCTGTGAGCGGGGCACCTCTCAAGATCATGGTGGACGCCAACGTATGGGTTGATTCGTTTTGCGTCGACCATGCCGAGTCGCTTGCCGCGCGTGCGTTTATTGGACAGGCGACAGAGACGAGGGCGTTACTGTTCTTCCCGGTGCATATCGCTAAAGACGTGCTGTACGTTGTCCAACACGAGCTGAAGCGTAGCGTTCTTGCCAGCGGGGGAGCGCTCGACGAGGCTTCTGCCCGCGCGATTGGCGATGCGGCGCTGGCGTTTGTTCGGAATATGACTGAAAACGCCACGGCCGTGGGTGCAGATGCGTCGGACCTTTGGCTGGCCGACAAATACTTAGCGCTCCATCGCGATTACGAGGACAACTTGGTGCTCGCCGCGTGCAAGCGCGCGCAGGTCGATTACTTGGTGACCAACGATCGCAAGCTGCTCGAACATGCCGATCTTGCAGCGAAGACCCCGCGCCAAATGATGCCGATTCTTGCTTTGGCCGAACGCGGCGGCGCGGCTATCGGTTGACGCGAACTGTTTGCGGGCCTCTTGGACGACGATGCGCCAAGGGGCCCGCGCCTGCTATTTACAAAAGCTCGGCCTTAATGGCGGGACTTTCTGCGAGCTGCTCGGCTGCCTTTTCGTCGGAGCTGTCGAGTGCTGCCAGACTGCGGTAGACCCACTCGTTGACCTGGGTGTTCTTAACGCCTGCGGTCTGCATAAGGGCGCCTACCTCGCGGATTGCTGCGAGCAGATCGGCTTTGGGACCCGTGAGCTCGACCTCGATGCCGTGGTAGGCGGCCACGCCGCGGTTCTCACTCACGTGGTCGATAAAGCCCTCGACGGTCTCAAGCTGCTGGGCGAGAGCTGCATCATCGTCAGCGTCCAGCGCGACGAGTGCGTTCGATACCGTGAGGGCGGGATGTCCGCAGGGGACAAAGCCTTCGATGACATCCATAGCTTCGGTAATGGTTGAGCCCAGGCCTGCGAGGGCATTGACGAGCTGCTGCTTGGTATCCATAACGGTCCTTTCGACGGGTCAATTTTGCTTGGCGAAAATATACGTGACGCGTTCGGTGGCAAAAGTGCGAAGTATGGTGCACATTAGGGTCTTCACAGCTCGTGCATAGAACAGCTGTCCGCTTTCAGAACGTGGTAAGATAACACTCCACAAGCGGGGCTCGCCCCGTATGTTCCTTGAAAAGTCGACGGTTATCGGGTGTTTGCAGGCCCGATACCATCCAGACTTTCCCAACATTCGGGGGCGACTGGTTTCGACACGATAGCTCTGAGAGAGGAAGCAAGCCGAGGTCTCCTCGCCTCGTTAAACAGGGGTACCGTCAAATTGAATTGACAACAACTCTTCTTTTGAGCCCATGGCTCTCGCTGCTTAGTTTATAGCGGCGCGTCAACCCGGTGATTTCCCCGACACCGGCGCGACGTCATGTTAGGGGAATGCTCCTGCGCACGTAATCGGTATGGCGCGGGCTAAGACCGAACCGGTCTGGACGGCGCGAGCGTGTCGCTGCGCGCAAGCCGTCCGAGACTAAACCAGCGACTGAGCTTGGAGATGCCAATCAGGGGGCTTTCGTGGACCGGAGTTCGATTCTCCGCGCCTCCACCAATAGTTACAGGCAGGTAGGTAAACGCACCTACCTGCTTTTTTATTACTTATAGATACCGCGGAGAATCGAACTCTGTGCAGGGCGCGGGCGTAAAGAAAACGCGTGAGCGTTTTTAGCCCGCGGGCGAGGACGCCGGCAGGCGGCCGAAGCCGGCGCGGATTTGCGCAGCAAATACGCGGATTCTCCGCGCAAACTTTCGACTCAAAACGGATGCGATGTTATCGAATCTCAGCCTGCCATGCGCCGCATCAACGGAACCCCAAACCCGCGGAGAATCGAACTCTGTGCAGGGCGCGGGCGTAAAGAAAACGCGTGAGCGT
>USDH01000117.1 GCA_900553415.1 uncultured Collinsella sp.
GAGTTCCGCACGCAAAGGAGAGCACTTAATGTGCTCTCCGTCTTGCGCAGGACTGCCCGAGCAGGCGATGTTGCCCCATACGCCCGCCCAGGTCCGCCGGGATTACGACAGCTTGACGATCGGTGCAAAACCTTTCATGAGCTTTTTAGTCTGGCCGGTTTTTTCGAATTGCACCTCGATCATGTCTCCGGCGACCGAGATCACGGTGCCCGTGCCAAAGGTCTTATGGCTCACGGTATCACCCGCGGCAAAGTCCTGCGATGCGCTGGCGCGATCGACCTTGCGTTCCACCGTTGGCGATACCTTGGATGACGGCTTTTTGGCTCGCGGCGCGCCCGAGCCAAAGGTCGAGGCAACACGGCCGGCGTCGGGCGAGACCCCACGATGGCGCTCGGTGCCATAAGTGCTGCCGCCAAAGAAATCGTCGAAGCTCGATCCGCTGCGCGATCCAGAGCCGCCGGTCGAGCGCGTATGCGAGCCAAACACCTTGCCGCCATACATGTCCGAGCCCATACCCGAGCCAAACGTGCCGTGACGGTCGCCGCGCTTCTCCCAGCCCGTGCCCTCAAAACCGGCAGAACCGATACCGCTGAACTCGATATCCTCAAACGGAATCTCGTTGAGGAAGCGCGAGCGCGGGTTGGCAGACGTTGAGCCGTACGTGCGGCGCGTGGCCGCATAGGTCAAGAACAGGCGCTTACGGGCGCGCGTGATGGCGACGTAGGCCAGGCGACGCTCCTCCTCGAGCTTGCCCGGATCATCGCTGCCGCCAAAGTCATGCACGTGTGGGAAGATGCCCTCCTCCATACCGGCCACGAACACCGCGGGGAACTCCAGGCCCTTGGCGGAGTGGATGGTCATCATGGTGATGGCATGCGTCTCGCCGGCCAGAGAATCCAAGTCGGAGCGCAGGGCCAGCCACTCCATGAGTGCAGGCAGCGCCTTGCAAGTGAGCGGACCGTAGGTGCGCTCGATCTCGTCGGCATGCACGGCGCCCGCCGGCAGCTCTGTCGGCGCGGCATAGGCGTTGCCCGCGATGGCGGCAGCCAGGGCATCCTGTGGAGACAGCGCCGGAGCGGCCAGGCTATCGAGCGGATTGGTGCCCGCGGCATCGCGCGCGCCGACAAGCGCCTCAAACGAAGACACAGGCGCGGACGGCCCCGGCTCGGGCGCGGGCGTGCTCACCACAACGGGCTCGGGCTCGGCACCGGCAGGCACGTCGGCAACGCCGGCAGCGCGCAGCTCTTCCAAGCTCTCGAGCGTACCCTCGATATCCTCGTGCGTCTCCTCAAATTCGGCGGCGACGCCCAGGAATTCCTGGATGTTCTCGGCGCGGCTCTCGGACTCCATGGTGCCCTCGGCGCGGAACGCCTGCAGCAGGCCCGTCTTATCGACAATCATCTCGACGACGTCCTTGAGCTCGCCGTCCATGCGGCGGCCCTCGCGCACCAGTGCCACAAAGCTCGACAGGCCGTTGCGCACCTTCGCGCTAAACATGCCCGTCTCGGCTGTCGCAATCTCGCAGGCCTGGAAGAACGAGCAACGGTTGTCGCGCGCCAGCTGCTCGATCTTTTGAATCGAAGTGGAACCGATGCCGCGGCGCGGCGTGTTGATGACGCGCTTGACGCTCATCTCGTCTGCCGGGTTCACGATCATCTTGAGGTAGGCCATGACGTCGCGGATCTCGGCACGGTCGAAGAATCGCGTGCCGCCCACGATCTTGTAGGGCACGCCCGCACGCAGGAACATATCTTCGAGAATACGCGACTGGGCGTTGGTGCGGTAGAACACAGCGATGTCGTCGTAGCTCGTGCCCTTGGAGTGCAGCTTTTCGATCTCGCCGGCAATCCAGCGGCCCTCGTCGCGCTCGTCGCTCGCCTGGAAGGCCTGGATCTTCTCACCATCGCCCTCAGCCGTAAACAGGCGCTTGTCCTTGCGCTGCGAGTTGTGGCGCACCACGGCATTGGCGGCGCTCAGGATGTGACCCGTGGAGCGGTAGTTCTGCTCCAGCTTGACGGTCTTGCAGTTTTTAAAGTCCTTCTCAAAGTCCAGGATGTTGGTGATGTCGGCGCCACGCCAGCTGTAAATAGACTGGTCATCGTCGCCCACGACCATGAGGTTTTGGTACTTGGCGGCCAGCAGGTTGGCGATCTCGTACTGGACGTGGTTGGTGTCCTGATACTCGTCGACGCTAATATAGCGGAAGCGCTCCTGGTACTTGTCGAGCACCTCGGGGCGGGTGCGCAGCAGCTCGAGCGTGCGCACGAGCAGGTCGTCGAAGTCCATCGCGTTGGCGGCGCGCAGGCGGCGTTCCAGCTCCAGGTAGACCTGCGCGGCCTTTTTGTCGTTGGGGCTGTCGGCGGATTTGAGCATGTCCTCGGGGCCGATCATGGCGTTTTTGGCCGAACTGATCTTGCTGCGGATCATATTGATGGGGAATTGCTTTTGCTCGATACCGAGCGCCTGCATAATATCGCGCACCATGCGCTTGGAATCGTCGTCATCGTAAATGGTGAACTGACCGGTGTAGCCCAGCAGGCCGGCGTCCTCGCGCAGCATACGCACGCACATGGCGTGGAACGTGCATACCCACATGCCGCGGGTGCCGCTGGGGATGAGCGCCGCCAGACGCTCACGCATCTCGGCCGCGGCCTTGTTGGTAAACGTAATGGCAAGAACCTGCCAAGGCTTAACACCCAGGTCGCCGAGCATATGTGCGATACGGAAGGTCAAGACGCGGGTCTTGCCCGAGCCGGCGCCGGCGAGCACCAGCAACGGGCCCTCGGTGGACAGGACCGCCTCGCGCTGGGCGGGATTAAGGCTGTCGATGTCGACGAGCGGCTTGGCGGGCTTGGGTGCCGGCGCGGGAGCGTCGTAGATGTCGAGCGGGACGAGCTCGGGTTCCGGCGCAGCAGGGGCGGCATACGCATCGAGCGGCACGGGTTCCGGCGCGGGCGGCACGGGTACCGCGGCGTTCTTTTCCCAGGGCAAGGGCTGGGTCATGGGCGACTCCTCATCTGACGGACGGCGCGCCTGCGGGCGGCGCCATAGTTTGAGCCGTACCAGTATACCGAGCCGCGCGGACACCGACGCAAATCACACCACGACTCCGTGCGCCACCGTCAGGCCCACCCCAGCGAATTTGGTGCAAAGGTGTCAGGTTACTTTGAACCAATCTATTGACAATCACGAAACCGCCGATGTCATGGCAGTAGCAGCGAGCAGCGGCCGGGGCGAACAAATTGGCATGAAAAGGGGGCGGCATAGACCTTTTGGTCATGCCGCCCCCTTTGAATGACAAGTTGTCGCTCCGGTCGCCGTGCAGCGTCAACCAAGTTACAGGCCGAGCATGGGCTCCAGGACAAAGAAGTACGCAAGCACCACGATGCCCAGGATGATGCGGTAGACGCCGAAGCACTTGAAGTCGTGACGGCGAACGAAGCCCATGAGCCACTTGATGGCGATGAGCGAAACCACAAAGGCCACAACGCAGCCCACGCCCAGGATGGCGACCTCGTTGGCGCCGAACGTACCGCCCTTGATGAAATACTTGACCAGCTTGAGCGCACTCGCGCCAAACATGACAGGGATGGCCAGGAAGAACGTAAACTTGGATGCCACCGAACGCGTGCAGCCCAAAAGCAGGCCGCCGATGATGGTGGAACCGGAGCGCGACGTGCCCGGAATCAGCGAAAGAACCTGAAAGCAACCGATACCCAGCGCAGTCTTCCAGCTCAGGTCCTCGAGCGTAGTGATGGAGCCAAAGTCCAGGTTATCGTCATCGTCCTCATCCTCGGCGGTAGCCGCGGCGGACGCCGCAAAGTGCGCACCGGCAGGACGTCCACCCGACACCACGGCACGCGAACCAAACGAACCGGCAACGGCAATTTCCTCGCGCTTGCTCGCGCGCCAGTTCTCGATCACGATAAACAGCACACCGTACACAATGAGCGCCAGCGCCACGACGGGAGCATTGTAGAAATGCTCCTCCATCCAGTCGTTGAGCGGCAGGCCGATCGCCGCCGCAGGAATGCAGCCGAGCACAATCTTGCCCCACAGCACCCAGGTGTCGCGGCGGCCCTCCTTACCCTTGCTGGGCGAGAACGGGTTGAGCTCGTGGAAAAACAGCACGCAGACAGCCAGAATGGCGCCGAGCTGAATCACGACCAGGAACATATTCCAGAACGTCTCGCTCACGTTCATCTTGACGAACTCGTCCACCAAGATCATGTGACCGGTCGACGAAACAGGCAGCCATTCGGTGATGCCCTCGACCAGGCCCATGAAGGCAGATTTTAGAAGCTCGATAATATCCAAAGGGACCCCCTCGTTAGACACCCGCCGGTAGATGTTCTGCGGACGATGCGGGCGATGTCCCATTATCAACCGTTGGCGGTGCGACCGCGCCTACCCTTACCAAAAAACTCGCCCGTTCACAGAATTGCGAGCGGTCAAACCAAAATCCTTGGGTATAACTGCAACAAGATAAAGTGTCCGGCGGCCAACGCGCCCGCGCCCGCCCGACGCACGAGCCCCGCGCCCGTGCGATAGACCAAGGAGGAAACCATGAACGAGGGCTACACCAAGGTATTTGTTTCACTCGACGGTACTGAGCAGCAGGATTTTGTGCTCGCACGCGCCATCAAGGTCGCCGCGAACAACGGCGCCAAGCTGATCATCGGCCACGTCATCGACTCCACCGCACTCGAGAGCGCCGGTTCCTATCCGGTCGACTTGGTCAACGGCTTGGAGGAGGCCTTTAACAACTCCATCGCCAAGCAGCTCGAGGAGGCCAAGGCCAATCCCAACATTCCCGAGGTCGAGGTCATGATTCGCGCCGGCCGCATTCGCGAGACGCTCAAGGACGAGATGCTCGACGTGGTTAAGCCCGACCTGGTGCTCTGCGGCGCCCGCGGCCTGTCCTCAATTAAGTACGCGCTACTGGGCTCGATTTCGACGTTCCTGCTGCGCAATACGGACTGCGACATTTTGGTCGTAAAGTAGCGTTGCTCCCACCGGCCGCGGGGCCTGCGGGGTTTCCACGGGCACGTCCTCGCCGCGTTGCGGCTGCGGGATGTGCCCTTAGGAAACCCCTCCCGGCCCCGCGGCCTTCGCAGCCTTACTTCAGCGAGTTGGCTGATAAGAAAGATGGCGTGC
>USDH01000118.1 GCA_900553415.1 uncultured Collinsella sp.
AAGTGGTACGCGATCCAGTCGGTTGTCCTGGTGGGCGTGCTGCTCACCCTGGGCCTCACCACCGGTGCCACCGAGCTTCTCATGTGGGCCGCGTCGGCCTTCGTCACCAAGGTGATCCTCGTTCCGTTCATTCTCAAACGTGCCTACAAGAAGATGGGTTCGCCTGCCGATAGCACGCTGACCTCCTCCATCAAGCCGGCCTGGACCATCATCTTCACCGGTCTGGAGGTGGCCGTCTGCTTCGCGGTGGTCACGCGCCTGAGCCTGCCCACCGCCGAGGTGGCCACTCCGGCCCTCGCCATCAGCTTCGCGCACTTCTTCGTCGGCCTCACGTGCATCATCTCCCAGCGCAACATCCTCAAGCAGATCTTCGGGTACTGCCTTATGGAGAACGGTAGCCACGTGACGCTCGCTCTGCTCGCGCCCACGGCCCCCGAGATCATCGAGATCGGCATCGCCACCGACGCCATCTTCGCCGTCATCATCATGTCCGCCGTCGTCGTGAGGATTTGGAACGACACCAAGTCGCTCGACTCCCACGACCTGACCGAATTGAAGGGGTAGGCCATGGATGTTTCAATGCTGACGGTCGCCCTGCTCGCTTGTCCTCTCGTGTTCTCCCTGATTATGGCTGCGCTCCCCAAGACGACGTCCTACAACGTCTTCGCGGGGCTCAACACCATCTCCGTCGCGGCGACCCTTGTCCTTTCGGTCGTCACCGCGGGAACCATGCTCTCGAGCGGGCAGAATATCGACGCTTTGGGCCTGTGGCTCCATCTCGATTCGCTCTCGTCGATCTTCGTCCTTCTGGTAGGCATCATCGGGTTCATCACCGGCGTGTACTCCATCTCCTATATCAAGATCGATATCGAGGAGAAGACCATGCCGGCCGAGCGCACCAAGCAGTACTACGCGCTGTTCAGCCTGTTCGTCTTCACGATGCTGCTCGCCTGCCTGTCCAACAACATCATCCTCACCTGGGCGGCGGTCGAGGCCACTACGCTGTCGACCGTGTTCCTCGTGGGCATCTACAAGAACAAGCAGGCGCTCGAGGCGTCTTGGAAGTACGCGATGGTCTGCACCGCCGGTGTGGCCTTCGGCCTGTTCGGCACGCTGCTCATCTACGCGAACGCCGCCGATATCATGCCCAACGCGCATGAGGCCGCCTTCCTCACCTCCATCATGCCCTACGCCGACCAGTTCGACCCGATGCTCGTGCGCCTCGCGTTCGCGTTCATCGTCATCGGCTTCGGCACCAAGGCGGGCCTGTTCCCCATGCACACCTGGCTGCCCGACGCGCACTCCCAGGCTCCGAGCCCGGTCTCCGCGCTGCTCTCGGGCGTGCTGCTCAAGTGCGCCATGCTGGTGATCATCCGCTTCTACTCCCTGTCCATCATCACGGTGGGCGACACCTATCCGCGAACGCTCCTGCTCATCCTGGGCACGCTGTCCATCCTGGTGGCTGCCCTGTGCATCTTCAAGCAGGACGATATCAAGCGCCGCTTCGCGTACTCCTCCGTCGACAACGTCGGCGTGGTCGCGCTGTGCCTGGGTATCGGTGGCCCGCTCGGTATCGCCGCCTGCCTGCTGCACTGCATCTTCCACGGCTTCACGAAGGCGCTCGCCTTCTGCATGGCCGGTAACATCCAGCACATCTACCACACCCGCGACCTGAACAAGATCAAGGGCGTCGTCGAGATCGCTCCCGTCACGGCAGCGCTCACCATCATCGCCCTGCTCGCGCTCGCCGCCTTCCCGCCGTTCGCCCTGTTCATCTCCGAGTTCCTCACCTTCGTGGCCGGCGTTCAGTCCGGTCCCATCTGGGTGGTCGTGCTCGTGGCCATCGGCCTCACCGGCGTGTACTTCGCCCTTACCGGCATCGCGCTCAAGTCCATCTTCGGCAAGGCGCCCGAGGGCATGAAGCGCCACGAGGTGCCCGCCCTCATGATCATCCCCGAGATCGCCCTCGCGATCGTGGTCATGTGGTTCGGTATCGCCACCCCGGTCGCCATCACGAGCGGCGTCGAGGATGCAACGTCCGTCGTTTTGAACCAGAGCGTCGAAGAGCTCCACGAGGCCCCTCTCTACCGCATGGTGTTCAGTTCCCAGACCAAGACAAGTGAGGTGAATTAGCACCATGGCAGAACCTGAAAAGAAGGACTACGCTCGTCGCTGCGAAAGCCACGTCGAGGCCCTGCGTGCTGCAGTGCCGGGCGCTATCGAGAAGGTCGAATGGCAGTGCGAGGACCAGCTGACGATCACCGTCAAGCAGGACAAGCTGCCCGAGGCCGTCCACTACCTGTATTACGAGCGCTACGGCTGGATTCCCGTTATCATCGGCAACGATGAGCGCAGCCTGTGCGGCCGCTACGCCGTGTACTACGTCATCTCCATGGAGGGGGAGGACCCCGGCTGGGTGACCGTGCGCACCGAGGTCGATCCCGCCAAGATGACGTTCCCGTCCGTGACGCCGTTCGTCCCCGCCTGCGTGTGGGGCGAGCGCGAGCTGCGCGACATGTTCGGTCTGATTCCCGAGGGTCTGCCCGATCGTCGTCGCCTGGTGCTGCCCGATGACTGGCCCAGCGGCCTGTACCCGCTGCGCAAGGACTCCATGGACTACCGCTTCCGTCCCGCTCCCGCGAGCGATATGGAAAACTACGAGTTCTTGGCCGATACCAAGGGCAAGGAGACGACGCTCGTCCCCATGGGCCCGTTGCACATTACCTCCGACGAGCCCGGCCACTTCCGCCTGTTCGTTGAGGGCGAGACGATCGTCGACGCCGACTACCGTCTGTTCTACGTGCACCGCGGCATGGAGAAGGTCGCCGAGACGCGCCTGAACTATGACGCCGTGACGTTCCTCGCCGACCGCATCTGCGGCATCTGCGGCTGCGCCCACTCGGTGGCCTATGCCGAGGCCGTCGAGCGCGCCCAGGGCATCCATGTCCCGCCGCGCGCCCAGTACATCCGCGCCATCATGCTCGAGGTCGAGCGCCTGCACTCGCATCTGCTCAACATTGGCCTCGCATCGCACTACACCGGCTTCGATTCCGGCTTCCAGCAGTTCTTCCGCGTCCGCGAGAAGTCTATGGACCTGGCCGAGAAGCTCTCCGGTCACCGCAAGACCTACGGCCTCAACGTGATCGGCGGCGTGCGTCGCGACATTTTGGCTGAGCAGAAGCTCTCCACGCTCACGACCATCCACCAGCTGCGCTCCGAGGTTCAGGAGCTCGTCGACGTCTTGCTCTCCACGCCCAACTTTATTGAGCGTACGAGCGGTATCGGCATCTTGGACCGCAAGATCGCCCGCGACTTCTCGCCGGTCGGCCCGCTCATGCGTGGCTCGGGCTATGCCCGCGACGTGCGCTTTGACCATCCCTTCGACGGCTACGCCGATCCGGACGTCCAGAAGATGCACGCCGCCACGGCCGACACCTGCGATGCCTTCGGCCGTACCGCCGTTCGCATCCAGGAGGTTTACGATTCGATCGACATGATCGAGACCATGCTCGAGAACTGCCCGTCGGGCCCCATCCTCACCACGGATTGGGAGTACACCCCGCACAAATACGCCATCGGCGCCACCGAGGCGCCGCGCGGCGAGGACGTGCACTGGGCCATGCTCGGCAATAACCAGAAGTGCTACCGCTGGCGCGCCAAGGCCGCCACGTACAGCAACTGGCCGGTCCTGCGCTACATGTTCCGCGGCAACACCGTGGGCGATGCGGCGCTGATCGTCGGCTCGCTCGACCCGTGCTACTCCTGCACCGACCGCGTGACGGTGACCGATGTCGCCGCCAAGCGCGACCACGTGCTCGACAAGGAGCAGTTCGAGAACGTCTGGCGCGACAAGTCGCCGCTTGCGGGCGAGGGCACCATGGCCGCTCCGCTCGATGAGGAGGCGCTCTAATATGCTGAAGCTTTGGAAGGTTAACGCCAAGGCCGGCGACGCGACGGTCAAGTACCCGTTTGCGCCGTTCCCCACCAATAAGGACATGCGCGGCAAGCCCGAGCACAATGCCGAGCTCTGCATCGCCTGCGGTGCCTGCGGCGTGGCGTGCCCGGCCGATGCCATTCGCATGGACACCGACCTTGCGGCCGATACCATCACCTGGTCGATCGACTACGGTCGCTGCATCTTTTGCGGCCGCTGTGAGGAAGCCTGCCCCATGGAGGCCATCAAGCTTACCGAGGAGTTTGAGCTGGCCGTCATGAGCAAGGACGACCTCACCAGCAAGAGCGTCTATACGCTCGAGCACTGCTCGCGCTGCGGCAAGCCGTTTGCCCCGCACAAGGAGATCGACTACGCCAAGCGCCTGCTGCAAAAGGCCGGCGGCATGGAGGCCGAGCAGGCCGCCCGTACCGTCGGTATGTGCCAGGAGTGCAAGCGCGAGCTTGACGCCCTGCGCGCCGCCTCGGCCGTAAAGACCGGCAACGCGCACGGCATGGCTGCCAACGAGACGCTTGCGTCCGGTGAGCCCCAGGGCCCCGGCATGGAGTATCTGGGCGGCCACGGCGTGAACCCGGAGTATATCGACCGCGAGCTCAACCCCGATGCGCCCGAGATTCCCGCCGGTCCTGCGCCGGTCGAGGGCATCATCATGGATTTTGATACGAAGGAGGAGTAACCATGGCCGAACCCACGCTTTTGCCCGAGCGGCTTCAGTACCGCCCGACCAAGATCGAGCTCGACGAGAGCATCGAGAAGGCCAAGGCGACCCTTCTTAAGAAGATCAAGCGCTCGGTGTACGTCTACCGTGTCGACTGCGGCGGCTGCAACGGCTGCGAGATCGAGATCTTCGGTTCCATCACGCCCGTCTTTGACGTCGAGCGCTTTGGCATCAAGGTCGTGCCCTCGCCCCGTCACGCCGACGTGCTGCTGTACACCGGTGCCGTGACGCGTGCCATGCGCATGCCGGCCCTGCGCGCCTTTGAGGCCGCACCCGATCCCAAGATCGTGGTGTCCTATGGCGCGTGCGGCTGCACCGGCGGCATCTTCTACGACAACTACTGCGTCTGGGGCGGCACGGACAAGATTCTGCCGGTCGATGTCTACATCCCCGGCTGCCCGCCCAGCCCCGCGCAGACCATCTACGGCTTTGCCATGGCGCTCGGCCTGCTGGACCAAAAGCTCCATGC
>USDH01000119.1 GCA_900553415.1 uncultured Collinsella sp.
CACCGGTATGCAAGCCCTCGTGCCCATCTGCTCCTACGATGTCGAGCGTCAGAATCAAGCATGCGAGGACGACGAGGGCCGACTCGTCAGCCCCATACCTGTGCGAACTTGTGGATTTGCTCCACATACTCGTTGACGGGGGTATTTTCGCCTGCTACTATATTCGGCTGTTGCACTAACTGATGCATGAAGGGCAAGTAAACATGTACGCAATCGTTAACACGGGCGGCAAGCAGTACAAGGTCGCCACCGACGATGTCATCACCGTCGAGAAGATCGAGGGCAATGAGGGCGACAAGGTCACCCTGCCGGTTATCTTCCTCAACGATGGTAAGAAGATCGTCACCGATCCCGACAAGCTGGCCAAGGCCAAGGTTACCGCTCAGATCGTTGAGCAGTTCAAGGGCGAGAAGCAGCTGGTCTTCAAGTTCCACAAGCGTAAGCGCTATCGTCGTCTGAAGGGTCACCGTCAGCAGCTCACCAAGCTGAAGATCGTGAAGGTCCAGGCTACGTCCCGCGCCAAGAAGGCTGTCAAGGCAGAGGCCGAGGCTGTTGCCGAGGCTCCCGTCGCCGAGTAGATTACACTCGTAACGAAAGAGTAGGTATACACAATGGCACACAAAAAAGGACTCGGTTCCTCCCGTAATGGCCGTGACTCCCGCGGTCAGCGCCTTGGCACGAAGCGCTATGCCGGCCAGACGGTAACCACGGGCACGATTCTCGTCCGTCAGCACGGCACTCACATCCACCCGGGTGAGAACGTTGGCCGTGGCAAGGACGACACGCTGTTCGCGCTGGTCGACGGTACCGTTGAGTTCCACAAGGGTATCAAGCACAGGGTCAGCGTACGCCCGCTCGCGAACGCGTAATTCACCCTTCATAGAGCACATATGTGGGAGGCACTTGAGTTTTAGGATTCAAGGGTCTCCCTCTTTTTTGTAGGAGGCGATTCTGTTGTCACAGTTCACCGATATCAGCCGCATCAACGTGTGCGGCGGCGACGGCGGAGCCGGATGCATGTCGTTTAGGCGCGAGGCATTTGTCCCCAAGGGCGGCCCCGATGGCGGCGACGGCGGTCGTGGCGGCAATGTCGTCATCCAGGCCGATGCTCAGCTGTCTTCGCTGATCGATTACCGCTTTAAGCATCATTTTCGTGCTGAGCGCGGAACGCATGGCCAGGGTGCCCGCCGCAATGGTAAGAGCGGCGAGGACCTGATTCTCAAGGTCCCCATGGGCACCGTAGTTCGCGAGCTCGATCCCGAGACGCAGACCCCGATGTTCGAGATTGCCGACCTGGTACACGACGGCGAGCGCGTCGTCGTGGCGCCCGGTGGCGCCGGCGGTCTGGGCAATACCCACTTTGTGACGTCGGTGCGCCGCGCTCCGGCCTTTGCCCAGCTAGGCGAGCCGGCCGAGGAGCACTGGATTGAGCTCGAGATGAAGCTTATGGCCGATGCCGCGCTCGTGGGCTTCCCCTCGGTGGGCAAGTCCTCGCTCATCGCGCGCATGAGTGCCGCCCGTCCCAAGATCGCCGACTATCCGTTTACAACGCTCGTGCCGAACCTCGGCATGGTGCGTGCCGGTGAGTATTCTTACGTCGTTGCCGACGTCCCCGGCCTTATTGAGGGCGCGAGCGAGGGCAAGGGCCTGGGTCACCAGTTCCTGCGCCACATTGAGCGTACGGCCCTGATTATGCACGTTGTAGACATGACGGGTGGTTTTGAGGATCGCGATCCGGTCGAGGATTATCGCATCATCAACCGCGAGCTCGAGCAGTATGGCGCCGAGCTTTCGGAGCGTCCGCAGATCGTCGTCGCCAACAAGTGCGATGCGCCGGGCACGGCCGACAAGATTGCCGACCTCAAGCGCGCAGCGCTCGACGATGGACATATGTTCTTTGCCGTGTCTGCCGTGACGGGCGCCGGTCTCAATACGTTGATGCTTGCCGTAGGTGAGCAGGTGGCCAAGCTCCGCGCCGAGCTGGCGGTCTCCGATGAACCGGTCGACCTGCGCGACGATGAGTGGGAGCGCCGCCGCCTGCAGCGTGAGAAGCGTTTCCGCATTGTCCAGGAAGAGCCCGGTGCCTTCCGCGTGGTCGGTCGTGCCATCGAGCGCATGGTCATCCAGACCGACTGGGAAAACGAGGAAGCCGTTATTTACCTGCAGCATAAGTTTGCGCGTATGGGTGTTGACGACGCGCTCGAGAAGGCCGGTTGCCGTGCGGGCGACGAGGTCCGCATTTGCCAGCGCGCCTTTGACTTTGAGGGCGCTGAGGACTTCTCGGAGTACGAGGAGCTCGAGGACGCTGGCGAGGACGTTGCCGTTGAAGCCATTGACGTGGCCGATGCCGCGGATGAGGGCGTCGAGGTTGTCGATGCGGCGGATGCCGCGGGCGATGCCGAGACCTCGGAGGGCGAGTAAGCCATGTCGCTGCGCGGTGGAATCGGTTTGCCCGAGCTTCCTCTAGAGGACGGGCAGGAGTTTAGGCTTGGCATTATGGGTGGCACCTTTGATCCCATCCATTACGGACACCTGGTGACCGCTGAGCAGGCGCGCGAGTCGCTCGACTTGGATGCCGTGCTCTTTATGCCGGCGGGCACGCCTGCCTTTAAGCTTGACAAGCCGGTTACGCCTGCCGAGGACCGTTATGCCATGACGGTCCTCGCCACCGCCGCGAACCCGGCCTTTTTGGCGAGCCGGTTCGAGATTGACCGTCCGGGTGTAACCTATACGGCCGATACGCTTCATGCCCTTCGTGACTTTTACCCGCCGCAGGTAAAGCTCTACTTTATTACGGGTGCCGACGCGATTATTGATATTGTGACCTGGCATGATGCCGAACGAATCGCTAAGCTTGCTACCTTTATTGCGGCGACGCGACCGGGCTTTGATATCGATACGGCGCGTGCCCGAATCAAAGAGTCGGGACTGCCGTTCGACGTGCGCTATATTCAGATTCCAGCGCTGGCGATCAGTTCGACGAACATTCGCAAGCGTGTTGCTCGCGGTATGAGTGTGCGCTATCTTACGAGCGAGTCTGTGCTCGGCTACATTCGCAAACGCAGGCTATATGCCGATTTGGGCCAAGAAGATTTTGAGTGATGGGGGTCTACGTTGTCGGTAGAGGATCAGTTTGAGGGCGATGAGCGCGCGCTGCTGGCGCGTATCCGTGGGCTGCTCGATGTTCGCATGAAGGATAAGCGCAAGCGCTATGTGCATTCGCTGGGTGTTGCCGAGACCGCACTTCATCTGGCCGAGGTCTATGGCGTTGACCGCTTTGATGCCGCTGCCGCCGGCTTGATTCACGACTGGGACAAGGTGCTTTCCGATGACGAGCTCGTGGCCCGCGCGCTTCATTATGGCATCAAGGTTGCCGGCTCTCCTTCCGCTGCGACGCCGCTTTTGCATGGCCCTGTTGCCGCCTATGAGCTTCCGCAGCTTTTTCCCGAGCTGTCGTCGGCGGTCTTTCAGGCTGTCGACCGTCACACCGTGGGCGCTTGCGACATGACGCCGCTCGATATGGTGGTCTTTGTGGCAGATGCCATCGAGCCCAACCGTCACGGCGACTATGCCCATGCGCTGCGCAAGATGGTGGGGAAGTTCTCGCTCGATGAGTTGTTCTTCTCCTGTTTTGCGCAGGGTCTGGTCTATGTGATCCAGACCGGGCGTTATCTTTATCCCACGGCTATTACGATTTACAACCATTACGCCCAGCTGCGTTAGCTCGGGCTGTCTAGAAAGAGGTATTCCATGGCCGACGAGACCATGACCGACGAGCAGATTCTTGAAGGTGTGGAGCACAAGAGCTTCGCCGCCACGTCCGACCGCACTGCCGCCTCGCTGTCCGCGAGCGGTGTCGCCGCCGAGGATGTCGCCCGCGCCGCCGCGCAGGCCGCCTACGACAAGAAGGGCGAGGACGTTCAGGTGCTCGACCTGACCGAGCTTTCCGACGTATGCGACTACTTTGTGCTTGCCACCGGTACCAACAACCGCCAGGTCGATTCTATCGTCGACGAGATCGAGGAGAAGGTCGCCGAGGCTTGCGGCGAGCATCCGTTCTCCATCGAGGGCCGTGAGCAGAAGACCTGGATGCTCATGGACTATGGTTCGGTTGTCGTCCACGTCTTCACTCCCGAAGCGCGCGACTTCTACCGTCTCGAGAAGCTCTGGGGCGACGCCCCCCAGCTTCCCCTCGACCTCCTCTAAATGATTTTTCTGGGACGGGGATAAAATAATCATTGCTACCGTTTGCCGAACCGCTCACCTTTG
Source organism: uncultured Collinsella sp. (assembly GCA_900553415.1). Taxonomy (GTDB): domain Bacteria; phylum Actinomycetota; class Coriobacteriia; order Coriobacteriales; family Coriobacteriaceae; genus Collinsella. The sequence goes on from USDH01000119.1 coordinate 4,270, forward strand.
TTGGGCGGTTCGGCCCTTTTCTTCCTTTCCTTTTGTATGCTGTGACTACTGCATCCTTGGAAGGGAGGGTTTCGATGACTCGTGTTGCCCGTGCGTTGTCCGAACTCGGCCATTATCACGTCATGCTCAAGGGCTGTGCTGGCCAGCTGATCTTCGAAGACGATGACGATCGCCTTTATTTTCTCAATCTATTGAACAGACGATTTACGTCCGCTCATATTCGTCTTCTTGCCTGGTGCCTCATGGACAATCATGTTCACCTGCTATTTGATGATCTCGATAATCAGATGAGCGTTGCTATGCATGCGATTGATACGGCATATGCGAAACACTTCAATCAAAAAACCGGCCGCCGCGGACCGGTGTTCCAGGAACGATTCAAGAGTGTGATCATTTCTGACGACAAACAGCTGCTCCGTTGCGTCCGATACATACACGATAATCCTGCAAAAGCAGGTATTTCTTCTGCTCCTCTGTATCGCTGGAGCAGCTTCCATGAGTATTTCTCTCATCCCGAAATTTGTGATTGTGAAGGTATTCTCAATCTGTTTGGGGGTACGGAAGCGTTTTATCTTTCGTGTATCGACGGCAAGCCTAATCCCTATTTTATGCCCGAAGGTAAGCATATCTCCGATATGGATGCGCTGGAAGTTGCCCGGGCTCTTTTGGCTCCGCATGAGCCTTATCAGCTTAAAACTTTGCCGAAATCAGAGCGAAATCGTCTTCTGGCAGTGTTGAGGCATCGGGGGTTTACGATTGACCAGATTTCGCGTCTGACGGGAATTGGGACCAATATTATTCAAAGGGCGAAATGACGCTCCAAATGATTAAAAAATCCCCGTCCTAGAATAAT
>USDH01000120.1 GCA_900553415.1 uncultured Collinsella sp.
CCAGCGGGCCCCAAGTCATATCGACACTACCCCGTGTGCCTGCAACCGCCTCTACTTGCAGCGCACCTTGGGCTGCTGTTGGGTGATGCAGTGGATGTTGCCGCCACCATAGATGACCTCGCGCGTCATGATGCCGATGACCTCGCGATCCGGATAGGCGGCTTGGATATCCTTGAGTGCCTGGGCATCGTTGGGGTCGCCAAACTGTGGCACCAGCACCGCCCCGTTGATGGGCAAGAAGTTGAGGTAGCTGGGCTCAAAGGCGTCCTCGGGAGTACGCGGCAGCACACCCTCGACCGGATCGATGGTCGATGCCTCCTCCTCGGTCATATATACCGAGGTCGCAGGCATAATCACCTTGTGGATCTTGAGCTTGCGGCCACGAGCATCCGTCGTCTCGGAAAGCGTCTTATACGCCTCTTGGCACTCCTTGTAGAACTTATGGTTGGGATCGTCGGTCCACATGCAGCAGACCTCGCCGGGCGCACTAAAGCATGCAACGTCGTCCACGTGGCCGTTCGTTTCGTACGGATCGATACCGTCCTTGATCCAGATAACCTTCTCGATGCCCAGGTACTCGCTGAGTTTTGCCTCGATCTGCTCCTTGGTGTACTGCGGATTGCGGTCCTCGTTGAGCAGGCACATCTCAGTGGTCACCACGGTGCCCTGGCCGTCGCAGTTAAACGAGCCCCCCTCGAGGATGTAGTCCTCCGGACGATAGCGGTTGACCTGCTCGAGCTGTGCCACCTGTAGGCCGATGCTCGCATCCTTGTCCCAGGGGAAGTACAGACCGTCAATGAAGCCGCCATACGCGTTGAAGTGGAAATGCGATAGCGCCACATCGCCCTTGTCATTAACGAGGAACGCCGGACCGGGGTCGCGAATCCAGGAGTCATTGTACTCCATGTGGATTACGCGCACGTTCTCCACGCCGTCAAAGATCTCGCACACCGCGGGGAAGTCCTCAGCGTTGACGCCCACCGTAATGGGCTGGAAGCGTGCGACCGTTTTAATGATCTCGGTAAAGACCTTCTGAGCGGGCTTGGCACCGCAGCGCCACACGTCGGAGCGATGCGGCCAGAGAATCCAGGTGCGCTCCTGCTCCTCGTACTCGCCGGGCATATAGAAACCGTCTTTTTTGGGCGTTGATTCGCTCTCGTAAATGGTCTTCATGTTGGCTCCTCACTTTGGGTCGAACCTGTTTGATGACACCCCCATTGTGCTGCGGCGACAACGGCGTCTCAATGGGCCTTGGGTACCCATTCGGCAGCCAAAAGTCGACCGTTCGCTGACCTAAAGTTCTAGTGGACCGGCACGCATGCCATACTGGCTAGATGGCACGAAAGGACTCCCCATGACACATGTGAACAACGCAGATAACCAGCACGTTGAGCTCTTTGCTCAAGATTGGGCCGCTCTCAACGAATGCGCACTGTGGACACATGAGCAGGGGTCGCTCAGCGCACTGCAGGAAGGCCTACTCAAACGCATCGCAGACGTGATTGCGCACCGTGTCTCGATGTTCGATATCGCCCAGACGGGGGCTCACGGACAAACGCAATTTGTTCGCCCCGTCGCATACGGAATGTCCGCACAGGCGCTTGATGATTATTACGAACGCTACGCCGCGTATGACTACACCATTTGGAGCTTTGACACGCGGGTGGTCGATGTATATCGCGATCTGGACCTGGTGGATGTCGAGCGCCGCAATGGCACGCCCATCTACCTGGAATGGATGCAGCCCCTGGGAATTTATTATGGCTGCACGGCCACACTGGCGCACAAGGCCACGCCGCTCGGCTCGATTACGCTGTTCCGCGCCGAGCAAGACGGCGACTTTACCGATTCGGAGCTCGAGATCCTCCGCCAGATTGCCCGGCACCTGAGCGTGCGCCTGCATCAGCTGCTCCCACACGGGTATGCCGAGGGCGCAGATGAAAGCCCCGCCAGCGTGCTTGCCATCAAGGCTGCTCTGCTCCCCCGCGAAGCCGAGGTCCTCAAGTTCATGCTCACCGGCAAGACCAACCACGAGATAGCTATTGAGCTCTATATCTCCGAGTCGACCGTCAAAAAGCACGTCAACGCCATCTACCGCAAACTCGGCGTCAAAAACCGCATGGGTCTCATGGCGCTGCTGCAGTCGTAGTGCACTCCCCCTCGGGACAGCATGGATCCACTTTGGTTTACAAACGGCGGACGAGCCAGTTGTAAATGACTCGGCCGATAACAGATGATGTTGACCAACTGTTATCGGCCAAGCGGATATCAACATGCAGCCTTTGTTTGCAGAAAAACCTGAGACCCTAAAGGGATGAAATCTAATAAAAGATCCTCGGTAATTACCATAATCTTGTAATAGTGTTTTCCACAATCTTATAGTAGCCCAGTTCAGAAGCGTTATTTATAGAACCGAAATCTTAGACCCTCAATAACAATAGCCACCACAATGGGAACTGTCCCCATTGTGGTGGCTTGCAGGCGAGTTGACTTATTCGACTATCGCGCGCCGGCCGTGCCCGAGTCTAGAGCGTGGCAAGTCGCTTGGATTCGCGGACGGCGAGGGCGATGGAGATAAGACCAGTGATGGCGTCAGCCGCCACCAAGGCAAACCAGACACCCTGAACGCCCATCATGTTGCCAAGCAGGTACATAAGCGGCACGGAGCAGATCACGTAGCGAAGCAGACCGGTGAACGTGGCGATACCCACCTTCTCAACCGCCTGGAAGTACATCGACATGGTCATGGCCAGGTAACCAAGGGCCACGGCGAGCACCACGATGCGCGTTGCGGACGCGGCAACCTCAACAAGCTCGGGGTCACTGCCAGCAAAGAACGCGCAGACCGGCGTGGCAGCGAGCCACAGCGCAATAGTCACGAGCGCAAGCGTCACGACCTGGTACTTAAGCGTGCAGGAGAGCGTTTCCTTGAGGCGCGTCCACGCCTTGGCGCCGGCGTTGAAGGCGGCAATGGGCTGCAGGCCGTACGAGAAGCACTGGGCGACCATCATGGTAATGTAGAGGATGTAGCCGTTGATCACGCCAAAGGCCGCGATGTAGAGCGAACCCATATCGCCGCCGAGCTGGCCAAGCAGCGAGTTGGCAACGGTGTTGAAGATGAACGTGGCAGCCTGCACCAAAAAGAACGGGAAACCGATCTTGATGATCTGACCGCAGATGCCCATGTCGAGTTTGAGATCGGCGGCGCTGATCTGGAGCTGCGACTTCTTACCGCCGATGAACCAGAAGATACCGATGGCCCAGATACCGATGGAAAGACCGTAGTACACGCCGGCTCCCATAACGCCGAGCTTGAGTACAAACGTCGAAAGCGCAAGCCAGCAGATGGCGACGATGGCAGACACGGTCATGAGATTGGCCTGGATCTGAACCTTCTCGTCCACGCGCATGACGGCGGTGACCATCTGGCCGATGACCGTGAGCGGCAGCAGCACAGCGAAGGTACGCACGCCGGCAACGGTATCGGCCATGATGTCGGGCGTGGCGCCGAAGAACGCGCAGATAGGCTCGGTGAAGACGGCCATCACCACGGCAAGCAGCACACTCACAATCGTGGTAAGCCAAAAGCCCTGGCTAAACGCCTTGCTGGCGCCCTTGACGTCGCCGGCACCCAAAAGGTTGCCCACCACGGCGGGCACGCCGGTGCCAAACAGGTTGCCAAAGGCCAGGTTAATGTACTCGACCGACATGATGATCGAAACACAGGCCAGGCCGTGTGCACCCAGGCCCCAACCCATCACGAGGCCCTCAAGGACCACCATGATGATTTGGGCGAGCATACCCTGGCCGGTGATGATGGTGTACTTGCGCACCAGGCCGGGAATCGGCTGCGAGGCAAGCTCACGCTCCTCCTCAACAGCGGCGGTTGTTTCTTCTGCCATTGTTCTCCCCTTTCCATGAGAGATTGATGAATGGATGGATGAATGGATGGGCGGCACGCACAGGCTGTGGCACCGCCCAGCGATGCAGCAGCCCCGCTAGGCCTCGTAGACCACCTTGCCGGCAATCATCGTGAGAGACGCCGTGGCCTCGAGGACCTCAGCCGGTTCGCAGTCAAAGAGGTTGCGGTCGAGCACGCAGATGTCGGCTTGCTTGCCGCAGGCGAGTGTGCCGATGCGGTCCTCAGCATGCATAGCGTAGGCGCCGCCGTAGGTGTATGCGCGCAGGGCCTCGGCCATGGTGATTCGCTCCTCGGGGAACCAACCCTCAGGATTAGATCCGTCCTCGAGCATGCGGTAGACCGCGCCATAGACTTCCTCCATAGGCTCAAGCCCCACGACCGGGAAGTCGGAGCCCAGATGCACGCAGGCACCGCTCGCGAGCAGGCTATGAATTGGCCACGAAAGCGCTGCACGCTCGGGGCCCACGGCATCGTCCTTGGCAAGGTCAGCCATATCGAGCAGCATGTGCCACGGTTGCATGCCGGGGCATATACCAAGCTCCGCGTAGCGCGGCAGATCCTCGGGCTGAACCGTCTCGTTGTGCTCCATGGAGTGGCGGCAACCCCGCTTACCATGCAAGCGCTCGCCCTCCTCAAAGCAATCAAGCACAAAACGCACCGAGCGATCGCCGATCGTATGGACGCGCGTGTCAACGCCCCATTCCTGCGCCCTGACAATGGCGGCACGGATGCGCTCTGGATCCTCCGCGGGCTCACCGCAGGTATCGGGCGCCTTGGAATAGGGTTCAAGCATCCAAGCGGTGTGGTCGGAGCACACGCCATCAAGAAACTGCTTAAAGCCGTGCCACTCGACCTGCGTGCCAGGGAAGTTGTACTTGGCCTTGATTTGATCGAGCGTCATGCTCTCGTTCTCAAACAGATCGGTGTACAAAAAGACGCGCAGCGGCAATTCGTCCTTGGCATTAAGATCCGCAAGCACTGCATACGGGTTTTCCATGCTCACAAACGTAGGATTGACCATGCCGACAGTGGTGATGCCAAAGCTGTTAGCGCGCTTTGCCGTCTTGGTAAACGAAGCTTCCGCAACGTCCATCGCGGGGTCGTAGACCTCATCCATAAAGAAGGAGCCGGCATTGTTGGAAAAAACGCCCGTCAGATTGCCGTCG
>USDH01000121.1 GCA_900553415.1 uncultured Collinsella sp.
GGCTCGAGGGGTATCGGTTTGGCAGGGCCTATTGCTCGAGTCCAGAGCGTGTGATCGGTTTTCTGGGCCGAGGCTGCACGGCGCCTGTGCGTGCCGATCTGTATGGATATGCCGATTGCCTGAGTAGGGTAGTTGCCGGGTGGAATCTCGACCGCCTTTCGGTCTTGTTTGATTTGCTCGAGGCCCATGGGTGCGCTGAGGTCCCGCTTTGTTTGGGCACTGCAGAGCCAGATGTCTCGCCTGACGATGGCATGTGGACAGCGCTGTATCTGTCCGGTTTTCTCACGACGGATATGACTGAGGAGCCGGAGCATGGCGATCGCCTCCGTGCTTTGCGATTGCCCAATAACGAGCTTCGCCAGGCCTTGCGTCTAGTGATTATTGAGTGGTTTGAGTGCGCTGCAGAAGACATTCGAGACGTCGATGCGTTTCGCGACGGGCTGTGCCATGGGAACGAGGATACCGTGAGGCGGGCGCTAAGCCGCATCTTGGGAGATGCGGGAATCGGTGCGACCGACCCAGATACACCGCTGCCATATCACCTACTCTTGCAAGGACTCTGCTTTGGATTGCCGGGCTATGCCAATCCTGCTTCGAGGCGAAAGTGTGGCGCGGATCGCTGGGACATCCAAGTTTTTCCCACGGGCGCCGTGTTCGACATAGCCGATACGATCGGTATGCTCGATGAACGTCCGCTGATAACGATCAACATGATGTATGACCCCGGTGTGGATGCGCTGGGCCTGGAATTGCTGGCCGTGCAGGCGCTGCTCGACATAGAGCGCGACGGCATCGACGAAATCCGTGTGCCACGCCCCGCCATTGGGCGCATGCGCTGGGGCTTTGGCTTTGACGGGCAGCGTGTGTCCGTGGTGTGCCAGCGGTTATAGGGGATGACGAAAGCCCTTTACTACTCCGCGTCCTTCATGGGCGGCATGGGCTTCCAGTTGGGGTCCTTGACGATCTTGCGGGCGTCCTTCATGCCGCGTCGCAGCGCCGGAATACCGGTCTTAAAGCACTTGTCAACGGCGGCCAGGCGAATGAACTCCTTGCAGAAAGTCGCGGCGTTGCCCAGACGGAACAGCATGGGGTGGTAGTCGCCATAGATCTGCATGTAGCGGGCCAGATAACCGCGGTTGCGCATGATGTAGTAGCGGTTGGTGTCGCTCGTGGAGTTGAGTTGGCGCTTACCGGCGATGTCCCAGTTAGAGACAGCGCGGGCACGCTTGAGCACCACGTCGGCAACCACGGCGGCGGGGAAGTGCTGGCTGGCCACGTAGCCGTAGCAGGCATCGTCGCCGTAGATAAAGAAGCGCGCGTCGGGCAGGCCAATCTTGTCGACCACGCGGCGCGAGAACATGCCGCCCTCAAAGCACAGTTGGTTCATGGTGCGGTAGCCCTCGGGACCCAGATCCCACTTGGCGATGGGGTTGGGGATACCGAGCGAAAGGATGAGCTGGTACTGCCAAAAGAAGGCGCCGCCGTCAAAGTCCAGGCGCGAACCCTGAATGACGTCGTAACAGTCGGTCCACTTGGCCAAGCGCTCGATGCCTTCGGGGATGACGAGCACGTCGTCGTCCATCACCCAGAACCACTGGGCGCCCAGGTCGTAGGCGCATTTGGTGCCGGCGGAGAAGCCGCCCGCACCGCCGCCGTTTTCGAGCTGCGGGGCGTAGATGACACGGTCGGTGCCGCCCTGCGCGTCGGGCTGCTCGGTGTCGATGCCCCACAGGTTGGCCAGGCGCTCGTTGAATGCGGTGCACATGGCCTCGGTCTCGCGCGAATTCTCGTTATCGACAATCACGATGCGCCAGGGCGCGGACGTGAGCTCGGTCATGGAGTCGAACAAGTTGGCCAGGAGTTCCTGGCGCTTGTACGTAACGACGACGATGGCGAGCTTATCGATGGGAGCGGGAAGGGTTGAAGGCATGGGGCAATATATCCTTTCACGCGCGGCGGGCGAGCGCTGCGCGGAAGCTATCGAATACGTCCTTGGGACTGTCCTATTGTAAAGGCTCAGCGCACCTTGGCGGCAAGCTTTGAATAAAACGCAGGAACCTGCCACGGGTGTAGCTGCTTTAGGGTCTGACGGCAGCGTGTCTATTGCCGCTTGGGCTTGCGAGCGATAAGGCTTCTAGCTGCGTCGATGGTGAGAAGTGCCAGGGCAAAGACGATGCTAATGACGGTACCCGTGACGATACATATAGCTGCCGAGTTGTTTTGGCTGACCAGTATGTTTGCGAGCAACGTATTGAAGGCGGGACGCCACAAGCTACTGGTGAGCGACTGCATCACATAGAAACCGAGCGTGGCGGTCGATAAGGTGACGATGACACCTGCGGTCCGTGGATTGCCTGAGACACTGCGCCGGGTCGCCGCAAAGAGCAGAGAGGCGGCAGCGAGGGCAAACGAGATCAACGAGGTTGATTTGTAGGAGAGGGCTGCCATCGCCGTGAGGTTGCCGGTGAAGGAGAGTGCTCCTTCCAGGATGGTGGCGAGCACCAAAACCGCTGAGAGCGACCGCGTGCCTAAGGCGCCCGCCCTGTCCGAATCTATGACATCGGTAACGTCGCGGAGCAGTCCGCCGATCAAAAACGCGATAACGTACGTGACGGCGCTCATGAGTTTCTGGAGCCAAGAAAACTCACCGCCGCTTGTCGCACTCATGGCGGCTAAATACCCGTTAACAACAAATGTGAGGATGCCAACGGCGATGACCGTCGTCGTGTAGCTTTTCTGGGAGAGTCGACTCTTAGCCAGTCCAAACCATGGCGTCATGAAGACCGTGGCGGCATAGACCCAGATAAACTCAAGGCCCAGCGTGTACCAGTAGTGCGTGTTGAGGGTAACATCGGGAATGGGGGAGACGACCGTGGACCACGCGAGTGCCACGAGGCAATAAAACGCAGTGGGCAAAATGACCTTGCCAAGGCGCTGCGTCGTCCGCTGTATTTGCGATGTCCACGTTGCCCCATCGCTCCAGGCGCGAGCCGCCGAGGCAATCAGGAAGTAGCCCGAGATCATAAAGAAGACCTCGTTGGCCCAGCAGCCCAACAAGTTGATAAAACCGAGCACGCCGGAATAGGGGAACATCGCAAGTGGGGCATATTCCACGGTGCCGAAACAGGTTGCCTGGAAGGACCACTGAAAGGTATGGAACACCGCGATACCGGCGACCGCGACCAAGCGCAGCGCTTCGATGGATATGTTGCGTGCGGCTTTGGGCTGCATGGCGTCCTTTCGTAGGTTGAGCTCCATAGATTATATAAACGCCCGCTGGCGCGCTGACCCTTTGATACCATGAAACGACAGGTATTTCCTAAGGAGCACATTTGTCTACTAACGCCTCTGGCAGCCCTGTTCTGTCGCTGCTTATTCCCATTTACAATGTTCAGCGCTACCTGCGCGAGTGTCTCGATTCCGCCCTGGCGCAGACGCTCAAGGATATTGAGATCACCTGCATTAACGACGGGTCGACCGACAACTCGCCGGCGATTATCCGCGAGTATATGGAGCGCGATGGGCGCGTCAAGATGATCGACAAGGCCAACAGCGGCTACGGCGACTCGATGAACCATGGTCTGGAGATGGCGCGGGGCAAGTACGTTGGCATCTTGGAGTCCGATGACTTTATGGCGCCCGACGCACTCGAAAAGCTTGTCTCGGCCGCCGATAGCAATAATGCCGACTTTGCTAAGGCGAACTTTGATTTCTACTGGTCTAAGCCCGAGGAACGCCGTTCGCTGCACGAGATGTTTAAGGCCAAGGACTGCGGCAAGCCGGTGCACCCAAGCGATACGACGCAGTTCTTTAAGCAAAAGCCGTCGATTTGGTCGGCCGTGTACCGTCGCGATTTTCTTGAGCGCAACGGCATTACGTTCCTGCCGACTCCGGGAGCATCCTTTCAGGACACGTCATTCGCCTTTAAGGTGATCGCGTGCGCCGATAAGGCTGTTTATCTGCACGATGCCGTGTTGTCGTATCGCCAGGACAACGAGAATTCCTCGGTCAATTCTTCGGCTAAGGTCTTTTGCGTCAATACCGAGTATGCCGAGATTGAGCGTTGGATTCGAGAGGATTATGCCCGCGACCACGCAAGTGATGACGTCGCGCGCATGCTCATGTTCAATCAGCTCATTAAGTACGATTCGTACATGTGGAACTACGTGCGCCTGGCGCCTAAGTTCTATAAGGAGTTCCTGGTGCAGATGGCCAAGGAATTTCAGGCGGCCTTGGACGCGGGGGAGTTTTCGCTTGACGATCTCAAGCCGTGGAAGCGCGCGAATCTCGCTGCCATCCTCAAAGATCCTGAGGGCTGGGTTGACGAGCATCCGAGTTTTGCGACGGATGGTGCCTTGGGGCGTGCTAAGTATTACGCCTCGGTTGGAGGCCCAGGCGTGGTCGCCGCCTTCCTCATCGAATCGCTGAGGGGGTAGGTCGGCATGGGAGAGACTTTGACCCCCAAAGCGACCATTGTCGTTCCCGTCTACAATTCGTCGCGCTCCATTCAGCGATGCCTCGATTCGCTGTTGGTCCAGTCTGAGCTCTCGATTCAGGTTATCTGCGTCAACGACGGTTCGACTGATGATTCGTTGAACGTGTTGCGCCAGATCGCGCAGGCCGACGATCGCGTACTGGTGATTGACCAGGAAAACGCGGGCGTTTCGTGTGCTCGAAATGCCGGTATCGATGTCGCCGAGGGCGAGACCGTCTTTTTTGTGGACGCCGACGATTACATCGATGCCCAGACGGTCGAGCGCGTGTTGTATGCCATGGAGTCTGCAGATGCCGAGGCCGCCGTTTTTGGCGGTGTCTGTGAACCTGCCGACGCTGCCCCCAAACGCGTCCAGCAACTCATGAGCCCCAAAGCTGGTATCTTCGGCGCCCGTGATCCCCAATTGCTGTTCCATTCGAATGCGCAGCCCTATGCCTGCCGTGCGGCTTTTTCGCGCGAGCTGCTTAATCGCGAAGGCATTCGCTTCGCCCCCGGTTTGGCTTTGGGCGAGGACGTCGTCTTCCAATTTGCGGCTTATGCGCTTGCCCGCAAGACCGTTGTCATGCCGGACAAGT
>USDH01000122.1 GCA_900553415.1 uncultured Collinsella sp.
GCGCCCTTGAAGTTGAACGTCAGATTGTCCAAATGCGGCCCGCGCAGCGTCGAGCAGTTACGCGGTTCGTAGAACCGCGTAACTAACAAATGAGCATCGCGTCGCCAAAGCTGAAGAAGCGGTAGCGCTCTTCGATGGCAGCGGCGTAGGCATCCATGATCTGGTCGCGGGTGGCAAGCGCGCTTACGAGCATCATGAGCGTGGAGCGCGGCACGTGGAAGTTCGTGATCAGCGCGTCGACCACGTGATAGGTCGAGCCGGGCATGAGGTAGAGCTGCGTCGTAGCGTTCTCGCGCGCCACGATGTCGCCGCGGCCGAGCGTATCGGCCCCATCCTCGCGGCCCTCAAAATAGCGCGCCGTCACGGCCGGATCGGACACCGGTGCCTCAGCGTCAAAGGCGCTCTCGAGCGAGCGTACTGCGGTGGTGCCGACGGCGATCACGCGGCGTCCCTCGGCCTTGGCCTTGTGCACGGCATCGACAACCTCCTGCGACACGTGGTAGCGCTCGGTGTGCATGACGTGCTGCGTAGGGTCATCCTCCTCCACCAGACGGAAGGTATCAATACCCACCTCGAGCTCGACGGCGGCAAACTTCGCGCCCTTGGCCTCGATAGCGGCCATGAGCTCGGGGGTAAAGTGCAGACCCGCCGTGGGAGCGGCAGCCGAGTGCTCCTCCTTCATGGCGTAGACGGTCTGGTACTTCTCGGGATCGCCCTCGTAATCGGTAATGTAGGGCGGCAGCGGCACGTGACCGGCAGCATGAATGGCCTCGTCGAGCGTGCGCGGCTCGCCGGCGGCATTGCAGCCGGCCGGCTCAAAGCGCACCAGACGGCCACCGCGGCTATCGGTGACAAAGTCGATGACCTCGGCCGTCAGCACCACGGGCGCGTCCTCGGGCGCATGGGCGCCGCCCGCGCGATACTCAATCTGAGCACCGGGCTTCAGACGCTTGCCCGGCTTGACCAGGCACTCCCAAACGTGGCCCAGCGGATCAACATCCTCGCGGCGCTTGAGCAGCAGTGTCTCGACCACACCGCCCGAGCCTGCCTTGCGACCGATAAGACGGGCCGGCATCACGCGCGTCTGGTTGATGACGAGCACGTCGCCCGGCTCGATATAGTCGATGATGTCGCGGAAGATGCGGTGCTCAACGGTACCGCCGTGCTCCAGCGGCGTCCCCGCCTGGGAGCCTTTGCGGTCCACCACCAGCAGGCGGCAGGAGTCGCGCGGCTCGGCAGGAGCCTGGGCGATCAGTTCCTCAGGAAGGTTGTAGTCAAAATCATCGGTACGCATAGACACGTCGGATACTCCTTATATAGCTAAAGTCCGCTCTACATCCTAGCAGGCTGCCAGCTCAAAAGAACTACTTTTTGGACGCTTTGCGCTCGTCGCGGATGCGAGCGCGGTCCATGGCCGCCTCGACGGCCGAGAATCGGCAGCCGCAGTAATTCTGCCGATACATGCCCAGCTCACGCGAACGACGCGTGGCCTCGGGATAATACGGGCGAAAATCGCGAATCACCGGGGTGAGCCCATGGGCGGCCGCCAAACGCTCAAGCACGTCATTGCAGGTGTCGAACAGCTGATACGGCGAGACGGCGAGCGTCGTGCCCACAAACTCAAACCCGCGCTCCTGGGCCACGCGGCACGCCTCGGCCAAGCGCAAGGCATAGCACGCGCGACAGCGACGGGGTCGATCGGCGCCCAGCGGGGCCACGCCGGCCTCCCAGCGCTCGCGGTCCTCCCCCGCCTCGATGAGCTCGATGTCGCCATCGGCACACCACCGGCGCAGCTCGTCCAAGCGGCGCTGCCATTCATCGCGCGGTTGAATATTGGGATTGGTCCAGCAAATCGTGGGCTCAAACCCCTCCTCGCGCAGCAGGCGAACCGGCTCAAGCGAGCACGGCGCACAGCAAGCATGCAACAACAACGGCTTCATCGACATCCCCTCCCAATCCTTGCCCAAAGACTACTTTGCGAAAAAGCGCACGCCAAAGGACGTGTCCTCGCAGGCGACAATGCGGCGGTCGCGCAAAATGGTCCGCACGTAATACCAGTCGCCCACACAGCCCGACAAATGCAAGCCGGACACCAGATAGCACAACAGCGGATAGCCCGAGAACGCAAACCCCAGGGCAAACGCTGTCGTCACAACAACCGTCGGCGCCAGGCAAACCGCCATGTACCGCCGGCGCGAATACACCACGCCTTCGGCGCAGGCGTAAATCATGCAGGTTTTGAGATTTGCCCCAAAGGTCACCCGCGCGCCCGCAGGCGCCAGCAGCTTAAAAAACACACCGTGCACCAGCTCGTGCACGGCAAATGACGCCGCCGAAACCGCGATCAAACCGACCATCCAGCACACGACCGCTGTCCAGCCGTCCGCTTCAGCCGCATCCAAGTCCGCAGGCCCGCCCAGCAGTATAAACACCGGCACCAGACACACGGCAAATACGCCAAGCACGGCCATCCCCCACACGAAGCAGGCGTGCAAAAAATCCTCGTCCTCAAACGCATGTATGTTGGAAATCTCATTCATAGCATCTTAGGATAGCGCCCCTGCCACGCACCCGCCCGCATGTGCGATAATGTCGAATGATATGCACGAATTGACCACTGCGCCGCCAGGCCTTGCGCCGGCCGCGCTTCCACCCATGCGAAGGAGTCCCATGGCATCCAAATACTCCATGAACGACCGTCCCAGCTGGCCGCGCCGCGCCATCGTTACCGCTGGCGAGCCCTACGGCAACAAGGGCCTGCACTTTGGCCACGTCGGAGGCGTCTTTGTCCCGGCCGACTTCTTCGCCCGCTTCCTGCGCGACCGCCTGGGCCGCGAAAACGTCATCTTCACCTCGGGCACCGACTGCTACGGTTCGCCCATCATGGAGAGCTACCGCAAGCTCAAGGAGAACGAGGGCTACGACAAGTCCATCGGCGAGTATGTCGAGTCCAATCACTCCCGCCAGGCCGCGACCCTCAACAACTACAACATCAGCTGCGACATCTACGGCGGCTCGGGCCTTGAGCCGGCGGCCCAGATCCACAACGAGGTGACCGCCGAGATTATCGAGCGCCTGCACGAGCAGGGCACCATCTCCAAGCGCTCCACGCTGCAGTTCTACGATGCCAAGGCCGGCACGTTCCTCAACGGCCGCCAGGTCATCGGCCGCTGCCCCATCCAGGGCTGCAGATCCGAGAAAGCCTATGCCGACGAGTGCGACCTGGGTCACCAGTTTGAGCCCGAGGAGCTCATCGCGCCCAAAAGCCAGCTCACCGGCGAGGTGCCCGAGCTGCGCCCGGTCGACAACCTCTACTTCGACCTGCCGGCCTACCTCGACTTTATGAAGACCTACACCGCCAAGCTCGCCCAGAACCCGCAGGTTCGCTCCGTGGTCTCCAAGACCATGGAGGAGTGGCTGCTGCCGGCGCAGCTCTACATCCAGAACAAGTTCCGCGAGGCCTTCGATGCCGTCGAGGACCAGCTGCCCGAGCACACCGTGCTGGAGCCCGAGGGCAACAAGAGCAGCTTTACCGTCACCTTCCCCAGCTGGAAGGAGCGCGACGACGCCCACGCGGTGCTCGCCAACGGCGGCGTGCGCTTCCGCAGTGGCAAGGCGCTCGTGCCCTTCCGCATCACCGGCAACATCGACTGGGGCGTTCCGGTACCCGAGGTCGACGGCGTGAACGACGTCACCTGCTGGTGCTGGCCCGAGAGCCTGTGGGCGCCCATCAGCTATACGCGCACCGTGCTCGCACGCGATGCCAAGGCCGCCGGCGTGACCGAGGGCGTCGCCGCCCAGGATGCCGCCCTCATGGGCGAGCCCGCTGCCGACTCCACGCAGGTGCCCGCGCCCACCTACCAGCACAGCTCGCTCGACTGGCGCGACTGGTGGTGCTCGGACGACGCACAGATCTACCAGTTCATCGGTCAGGACAACATCTATTTCTACTGCATCGCGCAGACCGCCATGTGGGAGGCCCTGGGTTGGAACCTTACGCAGAGCACCGTCAGCGCCTGCTATCACCTGCTCTACATGGGCAAAAAAGCCAGCTCGTCCTCGCAGACGCCTCCCCCGCCGGCAGACGACCTGCTCAACCACTACACCTGCGAGCAGATGCGCGCGCATTGGCTGTCGCTCGGCCTGTCCGAGAAGCCGGTAAGCTTTAGCCCCAAGGCATACGACACGCGCGTGACCGGCAAGGACAAGGACGGCAACGAGGTGCGTGCCTGCGACGACAAACGCGTCATCGACCCGGCCCTTAAGGAGAGCGCCCTTTTGACCGGCGTGTTCAACCGCCTGGCCCGCAGCTGCTTCTACGGCGTCGCCGTCAAGGAAGGCGACGAGAGCCCCTACCGCAACGGCTGCATCCCCGCCGGTGCCGCTTCTGACACCGTGGTCGAGGCCGCCGAGCAGGCAGCCCTCGCCTTTGAGCAGGCCATGCACAAGTTCGAGACGCACCGCGCGCTTGCCGTGTGCGACGACTACCTGCGCGCCGCCAACAAGCGCTGGAGCGATGCCTCCAAGGCCGCCAACAAGCTCGAGGGCGAGCCGGCCAATGCCGCGATGACGCAGGCCCTCGTCGACGCCTTTACCGAGCTGCGCGTGGCAACCGTCCTGATGCACGGTATTGTGCCGACCGGCTGCGAGCTCATCTGTGAGTACTTCGACGTCGATCCGGTCGCTTTCTTTAGCTGGGACAACATTTTTGCCTCCACGGACGAGTTCGTGGAGAGCTTGGGCGAGAAGCCCGGCGAGCACCGTGTGAAGCCGCTGCCCCCGCGCTTCGACTTCTTCAGCAAGCACGAGAGCCAGTACTAAAGCACGCCAGCAGCGGCGTGCCCGGTAAGTAGTCAATTTGGGACGGGAAGGAAAGACGGATGTCCAAGCCGCGTCGTCGTAAGCAGAAAAAGCAGGTCAAGGCCGAGCTCAAGCTCAGGCAGTTTGCCGCCACCGAGCTTTCCGACCAGCTTGCCGCCCTCCCCTGCGCCGCCGACCTGCCGCGCTTTATGGTCGACACGGTTGC
>USDH01000123.1 GCA_900553415.1 uncultured Collinsella sp.
GGTGTTTTACTATGGCAACATGGAACGGCGTCATCACCAACGCCGGCAACAGCCTGCTCAATGAGTGGGTGAATGAAAAGGCCCTGAATTTCGACAGGGATGGACGGACCGGCGGCCTGCTGGGCCTTGCCGAGTTCGTTGATCATGGCGCGCACGCGGCCGAATTCCTGGCCGACGAGCACGATGTCGCCGCGATGCAGCGTACCACCCTGAACCAGAATGGACGCGACGGGGCCGCGGCCCTTGTCGAGCTTGGCCTCGAGGACATTGCCGGAGGCAAAGGTGTCCGGGTTAGCCTTGAGCTCGAGCACGTCTGCCTGGAGCAGCACGGTCTCCAGAAGGTCGTCGATACCGATCTTCTGCTTGGCCGAGATGTTTACGAACATGTTCTGTCCGCCCCACTCCTCGGGGATGACGCCGTACTCGGTGAGCTCCTGACGCACACGGTCGGGGTTGGCGCCGGGCTTATCGATCTTGTTGACGGCAACGACGATGGGAACGCCGGCGGCCTTGGCGTGGTTGATGGACTCGACCGTCTGGGGCATGACGCCGTCGTCGGCAGCCACGATCAGAATGACGATGTCGGTCACCTTGGCGCCACGGGCACGCATAGCCGTAAAGGTGGCGTGACCGGGGGTATCGATGAAGGTGATCTTGCGGTCGTTGATCATGACCTGCGAAGCACCGATGGCCTGCGTAATGCCGCCCGCCTCGCCGGCAGCAACGCCGGTGTGACGGATGGCGTCGAGCAGCGACGTCTTGCCGTGGTCGACGTGACCCATGACGGTGACGACCGGGGCGCGCGGCTTAAGGTCGGCGGGATCGTCGTAGAACGAGAAGGTGTTCTCCTCCTCGGGGGTGATGATCTTGATCTGACGGCCCAGGTCGTCGGCGACGAGCTCGACGAGGTCGTCGGACATGGACTGCGTCATGGTGAGCGGCGTACCCAGCAGGAACAGGCGCTTGATGATGTCGTTGGCCGGAACGTCGAGCGCCTCGGCAAGCTCCTGGACGGTAACGCCCTGGGAGACCTTGATGGCGTCGAGGTCCTCGGGGTTCACGCCCTGGGCCAGCGCCTCCTCTATCTTGCGCTCCTCCTGAGCCTTGGCAGCCTCGCGCTCGCGCTTCTCCTTGCGCTTCTTGCGGCGACCGGTGGACTCGCGAGAGGCCTCCTCGACGGCAGCACGAGCCTCCTCGAGCACCTTCTCGCGGCTGTACTCCTCGGCCTCGCGAGCCATGCGGCTGTAGTGGTCCTCTTCGTTGTTGTGACCGCCCTTGCGCTTCTTGCCCTTGCCCTGCTTGTCGGGGTTGGGGAAGTCCATGCCGGCAGCGACGTTGTTGCTGGCGTTGGTGCGATGGCTGTGCGGACGGCTCTCGGAAGCGTTGCGCTCGGAGTTGTTGTCGGAGGCGTTGCGATCGTTACGACGGCCACCGCGGCGGTCGTTGTTGCCGCCACGACGGTTACCGCGCTCGGCGGCGCGCTCGGCCTTGGCCTTGTCCTCGGCGTCCTTCTTCTCCTTGAGCACGGTCTCCTGTGCGGCGATCTGGTCGAGCAGCGAACGGAAGCGCGAACCGGAGTCGGAAGCGGGAACGGCGCGGCGCTGGGCCTCGCGGGCAGCCTCCTCCTTCTCGCGGGCAAGGCGCTCCTGCTCGGCCTTCTTCTTGGCCTCAGCCTCGGCACGGGCAGCCTCCTCGGCAGCCTGGGCTGCGGCAAACTGGCGGCGTTCCTCCTCGCGTGCCTTCTCGGCGGCGATGCGCTCGCGCTCGGCCTCGGCGGCGCGAGCGGCCTCCTCGGCGGCAGCTGCCTGCTCCTCGGCCTGCTTGGCGGCCTCGACTTCCTGAGCGCGGGCCTCGATCACCGAGGCGAGCTGCTTGCGGACCATGGCGACATAGGCGTCCTCCAGGGTGGAGGAAGCGGACTTAGCGGGAATCTTCATATCGGCGAGATGACCCATCAGTTCCTTGGAGGTCATGCCGAACT
Organism: uncultured Collinsella sp.; assembly: GCA_900553415.1. Lineage (GTDB taxonomy): Bacteria > Actinomycetota > Coriobacteriia > Coriobacteriales > Coriobacteriaceae > Collinsella. Next base: position 1,982 of record USDH01000123.1, read on the forward strand.
CTTTGGCCAGGGTGGACACACGGACTTTTGCCATATGACTTCACCTACCCTTTCTGGCACCTTGGGTGCCTAGAGACTGAACGAGCGTGGGAGACGCGCCGGGACCCGCCCGGCGCGACCGCGCGCTAGATCAGGTCCTCCGCATCATCGAAGGCGTCGGTGTCGTGGACACCGCAGAAACGGGAGCCGGGACGAGCCTGGTTGCGGCACTGGACGCCGTCCTCGGACACGTACTCGCAGCGGCGGACGTCCTCGTCCTCCTCGTCACCGATCAGGTCGGCGGCGGACTCCTCGTGAACGGGAACGTTCTTGAGGATATCGGCGGCAAGCGTCTCGGACTTGATGTCGATGTGCCAGCCGGTCAGGCGCGCGGCGAGGCGGGCGTTCTGGCCCTCCTTGCCGATGGCGAGGGACAGCTGGTCGTCGGGCACGATGACGCCGGCGTAGGCCTTCTCCTCGTCGATGAGGACGCGGGTGACCTTAGCGGGCGACAGGGCGTTGGCGACGTAGACGGCAGGATCGGCATCCCACAGGATGACGTCGACGCGCTCGCCACGGAGCTCGCCCACGACAGCGCGAACACGGCTGCCCTTGGGGCCGACGCAGGCGCCCACGGGATCCAGACGGTCGTCGAGCGAGTGGACGGCGACCTTGGAGCGCTGGCCGGGCTCGCGCGCGATCGACTTGATCTGGACGGTGCCTTCATAGATCTCGGGCACCTCCTGCTCAAACAGACGACGCATGAGCTCGGGGTGGGTGCGGGAGATGACAATCGGCGGACGGCTGTGCTCGCCACGAACCGGCTGCAGGTTGGAGTTGGGGTCGCGAACGTCGATGATCACGGCCTTGATGTGCTGGTTGTGCAGGTAGCGCTCGCCCATCGGGCGCTCGTTGCGCTCGTTCTCGTAACGGCGCTGATCGAAGTGCGGAAGCTCGGCCTCGACGCCCTCGCGGATCTTGACGATCGTGAAGTCGGGCGTGGACTGCAGCACGGTGCCGCTGATGAGGTCACCGATGCGGCCGGAGAACTCCTCGTAGATCTGCTCGCGGGCGGAGTTACGCACGATGGCGTTGATCTCTGCCTTGGCGTGCTGGGCGGCGATGCGGCTCGTGTTCTTGGGGGTGACGTCGATCTCCTCGAACTCGGTGAAGTTGCCCTCCTCGTCCATGGAATCGTCGATCGGCTCTAGGCGGTAGACGTAGATCTTGCCGGTGGTGCGGTCGATGGTCACCTTGGCGCCCCACTCAAGATGCAGGATCTCGGCATAGCTCTTGGCGAGCGACTGCTCCAGGCGGTCGATCAGGTAGAGCTGGTCGATGTGCTTCTCCTGGCAAAGCTCCATCAGGGCGGACATCATGTCGGATGCTGCCATGTTACTTTCCTTCCTTCGCGGGCTTGAAGTCGTAGGTGGGCTTCAACTTGCACTTTTTAACATCAGAGAAATCGAGGGTAACGGACTCGCCGTCCTCGAGCTCGAGGGTCACGTCGGTCTCGGTCGCAGCGGCAATCTTGCCGGCGTACTTGCGACGGCCCTCAGTGGCGGTGGAGGTGAGCTCACAGTTCTCGCCCACAAAGCGGGCAAAGTCACTCGGGCGGCGCAGCGGGCGCGCCATACCCGGGCTCGACACCTCGAGCGTATAGCTCGAAGAGATGGGGTCGAGCTCCTCAATCACATCGCCGACCCACTTGGTGTTGGCCGTGACGTCGTTGAGAGACAGGCTCTGACCCTCGGCACCCTCGATACGCACGCGCACGCAGGGGGCCTTGGTGGCGCCCACGAGCTCGACGTCGACGATGTCGACATCGTGCTGGGGAGCGACGGCCTCGAGCGCGTCGATGATCGCCTGCTCGGTCTTGGTCTTGACCATTGCGGCACCTCCATCCATACAAAAAAGAAGCGGGGCCGAAACCCCACTTCTTTCAATTACAACTTCATTTGCAAGCAAACTATACCAATAGCTGCGGAAACGCGCAAGCACAGTACGAATCTGCAGGTCAGCGTGCGCACAGCTTCTCCACAAGAATAGAACAATTGACCGCAGGCGCTTTGGACAGACAAAACAAAACGGGGGGGCAACCCAGCCGGATCGCCCCTCGTCGTTTATGCGTCAGCTATGCGTGCAGCGTTTACTTGACCACCAGGTTGACCAGCTTGCCGGGCACGCAGATGGCCTTGACAACCGTCTTGCCCTCAAGCCACTTGGCAACGGCTTCCTCGGCGGCAGCCTGCATCTCCTCGTTGGAGGCATCGCGGGCAACGTCGACGCGACCGCGGACCTTGCCGAGCACCTGGACCACGATCTGCACCGTGTCCTCAACGGACTCGGCCAGGTCGAACTCGGGCCAGGCGGCGGTGTAGGCATTGCCCTCGCAGCCGAGGGCCTCGTGCCACAGCTCGTCGGCCCAGAACGGGCAGATGGGGGCAAGGACGCTCACGATATCCTTAGCCACGCCGTAGCACAGCGCCTTGTCGCGGTCAGTGCCCTCAGTGGCGTTGAGGTAGGCGCTCGCCGCGTTAACGAGCTCCATGACGGCCGAGATGGCGGTGTTGAACTGGCCGCGGTCGAAGTCCTCGGTGCACTTGGCGATGGTACGGTGACGCTCGCGATAGAGCTTCATCGCAACCTCGTCGAGCGCGGACTTGTCGAAGGCCACGTTGGCGTCGCCGGACTGGACGAGCTGCCACACGATACGCCAGGCGCGCTTGATGAAGCGGTTGGCGCCCTCAACAGCCTTGGGATCCCAGTCGAAGTCCTTCTCGGGCGGGGCGATAAACAGGATCGCCAAACGCATGGTGTCGGCGCCGTAGGGCTCGATGACCGAGCTCGGGGGCACGACATTGCCCTTTGACTTGGACATGGTGTCGCCGTTCTCGTCCTTGACCATGCCCTGGCACAGCAGGTTGGTGAAGGGCTCGTCGAAGCTGAGCATGCCCTCGTCACGCAGCACCTTCGTGAAGAAGCGGCTGTAGAGCAGGTGCAGAATGGCGTGCTCGATGCCGCCGATGTACTGGTCGACGGGCATCCAGGCGTTGGCCTTGGC
>USDH01000124.1 GCA_900553415.1 uncultured Collinsella sp.
CACTTTGGTGATCGGCCAGGGCATCGAGCGCCTCGACCTGCGCGCGGTGCGGCTGGTTCGATCCGATAAAGCTGTGAATGAGCGAGCGCGTGAGCTCGGTATAGGAAAGCTGGGCGAGCGTTTGGCGCTTGCGGGACTCCAGACGAAGACCGGCGTCCGCAGGCTCCACGCCGCGGCGAAGCTCACATGCCGGGTCGTCAACGCTGGGCGCCGTGGTATCGCGGACCAAGACATCCTTGATCATGAGCTTGGGCTTCACACGTCCCTGCCAATGCTCGGCCACGGCCTCGAACACCAAGTCGACGGCGCTATCGCAATCGATAAGCTTATCGATCTGCGGCACGCGAAACATAATGGCCGGCACACTCGCGGCGCCATCGGTCGCCACGAAGCGCATGTGCTCGCCGGTTTTGCCTACCACGGCGCGATCGCACATCGTCACGCCCTCGGCGGCCAGCAGCGGCACCTTATTGCCCTGGCCAAAAGGCTCAAGACGAGAAATCTGCTCGATAGTCTCGATATTCAGCTCGGAGAGGTCAACGGTGGCGGCAACCTCGTCAGTGTCCTCAAAGTCTTCGGCGGGAAGCTCGGACAACACGGCGGAAAGACGTCGACGAAACTCATCGAGCTTAGATGCCTCGATGGTCACGCCCACCGCGCCGGCATGTCCGCCGCGACGAATCAACAGGTCGGAGCAACGCTCGACGGCGTCAAACAGGTTAACTTTGCCCACCGAGCGACCCGAGCCGCGTGCAATGCCGTCCTCGATAGAGAAAAGCAGCGCCGGCACGTGATAACGGTTGGTCAGGCGGCTCGCCACGATGCCCTTGACGCCCTCGTGCCAGCCCTCACCGCCCACGACGATTGCGCGCCCGCCGTCATAAGTCTCCTCGACCTTCGCCACGGCATCGCGCGTAAGCTCGGCCTCGATCTCGCGGCGTTGGCGATTGATTTCCTCGAGCTCGGCGGCAAGCGCGCTCGCTTCGATGGGGTCGCGGGCAAGCAGCAGGTCGAGTGCCAGCTTGGGATCAGCCATGCGGCCGGCAGCATTCAGACGAGGGATGAGCGAAAACGACAGGCCGTCGGCCGTAATGGTAGAAAGGTCGGCCTTGGCAAGTGCGGCAAGCGCGATATAACCGGGGCGGGCCGTCACGCGCATCTGCTGGATGCCCTCGGCGACCAGTGCGCGATTCTCGGGCGTGAGCGGCATCATGTCGGACACGGTGCCCAGCGCCGCGACCTCTATCAGCGAACGCCAATACGACGGCTTGCCCAAACGCTCGCCCAGGACCTGCACCAGCTTGAGCGCCACGCCGGCACCGGCAAGCTCGCGCGAGGGACCCTCGTCCTCGAGCTTGGGGTCGGTCAGGGGCACGCCCTGCGGCACCTGGTCGGACGGCTCGTGATGGTCCGTGACCACCAGGTCGATCCCCAGGCTCTCCAGATAGGAGACCTCTTCCTTGGCAGCAATACCGTTATCGACGGTCACAATCAGGTTGGGTTGAGCGAGCTCGTTGACGCGGTCGAGCGCCGCACGCGACAGGCCGTAGCCCTCGTCAAAGCGATGCGGAATAAACGGCGTGACATCGGCGCCAAACGTGCGCAATGCCTCGGTCAACAGGCAGGTCGACGTAATACCGTCAACATCAAAATCGCCAAAGACCGCAATGTGCTCGTGGCTGCGAATAGCGCGCTCAACGCGGTCGGCGACGACCGCCATGCCCGGAATAACGAGCGGGTCGGCCCAGTCGCGATCGAGCGAAGGCGTCAAAAACAATTGGCCCTCTTTGATGGAGCCAATGCCGTGCGCGACCATAATGCGCGCCACCAGCCCGGGAATGCCCAGACCAGCCGAAAGCTCCTTTTCGAGCTCGGGGTTTTGCCGAGCGACCGCCCAGTGATGCGTCGTCTTAAGCGATGACATAGGCGCCCACCCCCGATAGGGGCAGGTCGCCGCGATACCTCTCACGGTTCATAGCGATGAGTCCTCTGTGTATGCCCGCTTCGGCAGGCAGATCTGTTGAACGGATTTATTATACCGTGCAGCGCGGACGCACAACGTCCAGCACGCCGTGGTTTCGATAAACGAGGGCGGTAATAGCCTCGAAATATTCGAGCGTTTCTGACGCACGGGCGCATGCAAGCGTCTAGCATATCCATTCAAAACGGATTCACGAGCAAAGGGAGTCACAAGAGCATATGAAACAATGGGTTGGACTGGGCAAATTTCTCGCGGGGCATATGCAGGTCATCGTTCCGATTTGCGTGGCGCTCGGCGTGCTCTTTCCTCAGCAGATCGGCGTTCTCAAGCCCATCGTTCCCACCCTGTTTGCCTTTATGACGTTCCAAGGCGCGCTCAGCAACACCTTCCACCAGGTCGCTGAGGTGTTCCGCCGTCCCCTGCACCTGATTTTGGCGCTGCTCGTCTCGGCGGTGCTCATTCCCATAGCAGCCTATGCCATAGGGTCACTCTTCTTTGGCTCCAACCCCAACCTTGTCTGCGGCATCGTGCTCGAGTACAGCGTGCCCGTGGCAGTCACTGCCTTTATGTGGATTAGCATGTTCGGCGGCAACGGCCCGCTCGCGCTCACCATCATCCTGACGTCCTCGGTCATCTCACCTGTGACGATTCCGCTTACGCTCAAGCTCCTGCTGGGCGCCACCGTCGCAATCGATGTTCCGAGCATGATGCAAGACATGGCCTTTATGATCGCCATCCCCGCCGTGCTCGGCATCGTGATCAACGAGCTCACGCGTGGATGGGGACACGAGAAGCTCTCCCCCGCGCTCTCGCCCGCCTGCAAATTCATGATGATGGGCGTCATCGCGTCCAACTCCACCGCCATGAGCGAGTACGTGCTGCACATGAACGCGGTGCGCCTAGAAGTCGCCCTCTTTATTTTGACCTTCGCCATCAGCGGCTTTGTCGTCGGTTTTCTGGTCGCCCGTGCGCTCCATCTGCCATATAGCGAGACGACTACCATGTGCTTTACCTGCGGCATGCGTAACATCTCGTCGGGCGCCGTCATCGCCACGCAGTACTTCCCGGGCGAAGTCGTGTTTCCCGTCATGTGCGGAACGCTGTTTCAGCAGGTGCTCGCCTCGGTTATCGGACATCTCTTTGAGCGTCTGACCGGCGAGGAGCGCGCCGCCCAGCGCAAGCGGGTCGAGGCCGGCCGCAGCGTAATGGCGAAATAGCCAGCCACAGGCGCGAGGCCGAGCCTTTGGCTATGCAAGCGCCTCCAGGCGTGCGTGCAGACGCTCAGCATCGACATCGAGCGTCGTCTCGGCATTGACCTGGGCCAAACGATAGCCCACAAAGTAGGGCGAAACCACCCAACGCGGCAGCGCCTTGGCAATGGTCCGACCGTCCAGGTGATAGAAGAACAGGTTGTACGACTCTGCGCGACCGCCATGGTGTTCACGCAAAATGTAGCGCAGAACCACCTGAATCGCATCGGCAAACAGGTCTGCCTCGGCTTGGTCGTGGGCGTCGTCGCTGGCGGCGATTCCCTGTGGGGCCGAGACGTTGACCTCAAAGAATCCCATGATGGGCTCGGTTGAGATGTTGACCGAGATTCTCCCCTGCTGCCAGACATTGATGCCTTCGAAATTGGCGGAAGTCAGCGCCGCATAGCCGTCCTCCCGTTCCAAGCCCACAATCTGCATGTGCGGATGGACGAGACTGCCGCCCGAGAGCGGACCCTTGTTCTTGTACATGAACACACTGCGGTACTGTTGGGAATCGATCATCTGCTGCCAACAGCCCAGGGCAAACCGCATCACATGATGCAGCTCATCCGGTTCATAGGTCACCAGGTCGGCATCGTGATTGGCCGACTCGATCAATACGGTCTGACGGGTAGAGCGCAGGGTTTTGAACTTATTCTCGAGCCAAATGCAGTCACCGTCGCGCTGGATGATGTTGGCAAGCCCCTCCGTGTCGCAAAAGGGGCACGCGGTGCCGGGACGACGGTTGTCGTCGGGCTTATCGCTCGCCTGCTGAACGTCAAATACCAGTGCCACGGGTTATACCTCCAGCGGCACGATCTTGGTGCCATGGAGCTCGGAGACGCCTAGCGCCGCCGCGACCGCGTCGCGATTTGCCGTAGTGATGCCGCCGCCGGGAAGGATGGTCAAACGATCGCCCGCATACTCGATTAAACGAGCCAGGTGATCGAAATTATCCTCGATCGACGTACCGGCCGCACCGCCATGCGTGAGGATGCGCGTAACGCCGCAGTCGGCAAGTGTATCAATCGCATCGAGCTGAGCCTCGGGCGGGAGCTGGTCAAATGCCATGTGGAAGGTGATGTCAATGGACTCACGCTTGCATTCCTCGGTCGCGCAGCCCGCAGCCATAGCGAGGGCGCCCAACGTAAGCTCGTCGAGCGCCCATCCGCCAGCGCAGGGCTTGCAGCAGCCAAAGACCAAGCCGTCAACGCCGGCGCTTACGGCAAGGCCCAGGTCCATCTCCATCATGCGCAGCTCGTCTTGGTTGTAATGAAAGTCACCGCCACGCGGACGAATCATGCACATCACTCGCGCGTCATGCTCGTGAGCATAGCTGACTGTAGCGCTGATAACGCCGGCAGAAGGCGTGGTGCCACCAACGGCAAGGTTGTCGCACAGCTCGACGCGCTTTGCACCGGCATCGATAGCTGCCGGCACCCGCTCAAAGTTCTCGGCACAAAACTCATACAGCATAGATAGACCCCCAAAGACAGCAGATGTTTTCCGACGGGCATTGTCGCACGCCCCCATGAAGTTGCGGTGGAATAGGGACTCTTTTGGCCTCTGGAGCCCGTATTCAGTCCCTATTTCACCGCAACTTAAAAAGGGGCGCTGACCGAGATAGTCAGCGCCCCTTTTGTTAGGTGGGTTAGCCTCCGAGGTAGGCCTTGCGGACGTTATCGTCGTGCAGGAGCTCTTGGCCGGTGCCGGTCATGGTGATCTTGCCGGTCTCGAGCACGTAGCCGCGCGTGGCGATCGAGAGCGCCATCTGCGCGTTCT
>USDH01000125.1 GCA_900553415.1 uncultured Collinsella sp.
CTTATAGTCATTGGGGACGTTCTTAAACGACTAGTCGTTGGGGACAGTCTTGGGGCTTCTGCACGCCCTCCCGTTCGGTTTTTTACTGGGTGGGTATACTTTCCACCGCATTACAGGCCGGAATGAGGAGGTATCCAAATGCCGGATAACGGGTCAATACAAAAGAGAGACGCGCACGAGATGGCTCATGGGCGTCCTGTCCAGATAACCGAGCACACGACGGTAACCGAGCTGCAGCCCAGCCTGTCCGATGTCGTGTGCGCAAACAAAAAGTTGCAGATTGGCTTTATCGTTGCACTCGTGGTACTGGCGCTGCTGTCGGGCTTTGTGGCTCGTCCGCATTTTGCCGATACCAAAACATGGGACTCCACCATCGAGGTCATCGACCAAAAGAAAGGCAACGTACTGGCGCTCACGACCTCGTGCGTGGCGCTGTCTGCGGGCATTACCGCGCTGCCTGGAGATACGGGAACGCCGGTTGCCGAGCAGCTCGCACAGCTTTCGGGTAACCTGGGCATCGTGCTTGCCGTGCTCTACCTAGAGAAATATTTGCTCACGATTTTGTGGTCGGTTGGCTTGGGCATCTTAATCCCGTTTGCGCTGGTGCTCTTTGCGGTGTCGCTCGGCATTCACGGGCGCTGGAGCACGAGCGCCGTCCTGCGCCGCGTGGCGACGCGCGTGCTGGTGGTCGCCATGATCGGAATGGCCTTGGTGCCTGCAAGCGTATGGGTGTCGCAAAAGGTCGACGAAACGTATCGAGTGAGCATCGAGCAAGCCGAGCAAAAGGCGGCCGACGCTGCGGGTGTGGCAGATGGCGACAGCTCCAAAGCAAGCAAGAAAAAGACCGAGTCCACAGAGTCCAAGAATGTGCTTGAGCAGCTTGCCGACGGCGCCTCGGGTCTCGTCACATCGGTGACCAGCGGTGCCAAGCAGATGACCGATGAGATCGTGCATCAGGTGACCGACCTGATCGAAGGCGTCATCGTGATGATCGTGACCTCGTGTGTGATTCCTCTACTGGTGCTCGTGGCGTTCCTATGGCTAGGACACGTGCTGCTGGGGATCGATATCTCCGGTCCCGCGAACTATCTGACGGGTCGTTTCTTGAGCGCTCCGTCCAGACATGCCAAAAAGGGCGGACAGTCCGAGTAGGCGACAACGCGATCTTTGGAAGATCAACCGTAAGAAGGGCGGCCGGGACACGTTCTCGGCCGCCCTTTTGTTTGCTGAACACATGGTCGCTACGTCCGCGCCAGACCCAAACGGTCAGCAATCATCCGTGAATGGTATTTGTTCAAAAAAGAACAAAGATAAACAAATAGGTGTTGCAGTTAATGTTCGAATGTGTTCAAATAAACATGAACAGTGAAGAACCGCACATTCAGATGCCCGGACCTGAACGCGATTCAACACTTCCAAACAGAAACTACGCACCTGCGTATCTCTCAAGGAGGATGTCATGAGGGTTGTAATCGCTTCCGATGCCGACGGTATGTCGATGAAGGAGTCCATCAAGGAGATGCTCATTGCCGACGGTCACGAGGTCGTCGACTATTCCGAGACCCCTGCCGCGGACTTTGTCGATTCCGCCACCGCCGTTGCCAAGGACCTGCTGGAGCACAAGGATTCCCAGGGCTTCGCATTCGATAAGTACGGCGTCGGCTCCTATATGGCCGCCGTCAAGATTAAGGGCATGGTCGTCGCCAACATTTCCGACGAGCGTTCCGCCTACATGACCCGCGAGCACAACGGCTCGCGCATGGTCACCATGGGCCCGGGCGTTGTGGGCACCGAGGTCGCCAAGAAGATCGCCCGCGAGTTCCTGCGCGCCCAGTACGCCGGCGGCCGTCACCAGATCCGTGTCGACATGCTCAACAAGATGGCCTAACGAGAGCCACCGAGAACTCGAACTTCTACCTCAACTTGTGAATTCAGACGAAAGGACGTTCTGATGAAGAAGACCATCGCAATCGGTTGCGACCATATCGTTACGGACGAGAAGATCTATCTGGCCGACCGCCTGGAGCAGGCTGGCTACAAGGTGCTCGACTGCGGCACCTACAGCCACACCCGTACGCACTATCCCATCTACGGTAAGGCCGTGGGCGAGGCTGTTGCCAGCGGCAAGGCCGACTTTGGCGTGGCCCTGTGCGGCACCGGCATCGGCATTACCAACGCCGTCAACAAGGTCCCCGGCGCTCGCTGCGCCCTGGTTCGCGACATGACCTCTGCCCTGTATGCCCGTCGCGAGCTCAACGCCAACATCGTGGGCTTTGGCGGCAAGATCACCGGCGAGTTCCTGATGGCCGACATTATGCTTGCCTTCCTGGAGGAGCCCTACGAGAAGACCCCCGAGCACGATGCCCTGATTGCCAAGATCGATGCCTGCAATAAGGCCGACGCTGAGGCTCAGGCTGACCCGCACTTCTTTGACGAGTTCCTCGAGAAGTGGGACCGCGGCGAATACCACGACTAAGGGGCTCCGGCGTTCTACCGAACGCCGGACCGGCCGACGCTGCGAAGCCATCTGGCGGGCTAGCTGCTCCGATAACACGTTTGCTTGCTTGGCTTGAGTGCTTCGCTCTTGGCGGTACCCGGCATTCTGCAGCTTTTCAATTGACGGCTCGCGTTTCTGTGAGGGGGCGCGGGCCGGTTTTCTATCAGCCCTATTGACTTGGCGGGCTGTCGTAAGAAAGGGAAGGCTCCTATGGAGTTTGTTCTTGATAACGGTTCTGTTCGCGTGACACTGAGCACGGCTGGCGGATCGTTCACTTCGATTAAAGCCAACGGCCGTGAGTACCTGTGGCAGGGCGATCCGGCGGTGTGGTCGGGCCAGGCACCTATTTGCTTTCCGATCTGCGGCGGCCTTCGTGACGGCCGCGCGATGACTATGGGCGGCCGTGAGGTCAAGCTTGCCCGCCACGGCTTTGCCCGCAAGCAGGAGTGGAAGCTCGAGGAACAGAGCGACAACATGGTTGCGCTGAGCCTAAGCTCTGCCGACCATGCCGAGTTGCTCGAGCAGTACCCATATCCGTTTAAGATCGTTGCGCGCTACACGATCGATGCGGCTAAGGTGGCCGTTTCGTACGAGGTGACCAACGAGGGGACCGAGGACATGCCGTTCTTTGTGGGCGGTCACCCCGGCTTTAAGTGCCCACTCGATGAGGACGAGTCCTACGACGATTACGAGCTTCGTTTTGATCAGCGTGAGGCCGCCGAGCTCTGTACTGCCGTTCCCTCGACAGGCCTGATTGATGTTGAGCATCGCAGCAAGAACCCGATGGTCGGCCACGACCTGCCGCTGACTCACGAGCTCTTCGACTTTGCCGAGACCATCTTTGACGTGCTCGAGAGCCGCGTGGTCACGCTGACCAAGAAGACCGAGGACAAGGGCGTGCGCCTGACGTTCCCTGATATGCCGTACCTGATTGTGTGGAGCAAGCCCGAGGGCGACTTTGTGGCCGTGGAACCGTGGGGCGGCCTGTCCACCTGCTCCGACGAGGACGATATTCTGGAGCACAAGCGTGGCTGCCTGGTGGCTAAGCCGGGGGAGACCATCGTCCGCGGCTTTGAGATCGAGATCCTTTAACGAGCTATCGTATGTTTGGGGCGGCGCACGCCGTCCCGGAACAGGAGTTCAACATGATTCTGACCGTAACCATGAACCCGTCGATTGATACGCGCTATCAGCTCGACAAGCTGATCATCGACGACGTTAACCGCGTGACGCCCGAAAAGACCGCTGGCGGCAAGGGCCTCAACGTGAGCCGTGTGCTGCTGCAGCTGGGCGACGACGTGCTCGCGACCGGTCTGCTTGGCGGTCACATGGGTGCCTATATGGCCGAGCTTATGGATGCCGACGGCGTCAAGAACGACTTTGTGCCCATCGCCGGTGAGACGCGCATTTGCCTGAATATTCTGCACGAGGGTAATCAGACCGAGCTGCTGGAGAGCGGCCCGCAGATCGCTCCGGCCGAGCTCGAGGCCTTTACGGCAAAGTTCGCCGAGCTTGCAGCGAAGGCGGATGTTGTGACGCTTTCGGGCTCGCTGCCGCGTGGTGTCGATGCCGGCTACTATGCCGAGCTCGTCAAGATCGCCGAGGAGGCGGGCGCCAAGGTGCTGCTCGACACCTCGGGTGCATCGCTGGAGGCTGCGCTGGAGTCCGACGCTAAGCCTGAGCTCGTAAAACCCAACCTGACCGAGATTAACGGCCTGCTGGGTACGTCCTTTACGACCGATGATGTCGATGCCCTGCGCGAGGCGCTTGCCGCTGATGGCCGCTTTGCCGGTATTCCCTGGGTCGTCGTCTCGATGGGCGCCGCCGGTTCGGTGGGCTTCCACGAGGGCCGCGCGTTCCGCGCCAAGACGCCCGCGATTGCAGCCGTGAACGCGACGGGTTCCGGCGACTCGACCATCGCCGGCTTTGCGCATGCCATTGCTGCTGGTGCTGACGACGTCACGGTGCTCAAGACTGCCAATACCTGCGGCAAGCTCAACGCCATGGACCCCAAGACCGGCCACCTGGTCATGGACCGCTGGGACGAGATCTACAACAACGTTGAGGTCGTAGAGTTGTAGCGGTTGCGACTCCTAATAGAATGAGCGTGGATAATCTCCCGCTTTTGGTGCCCATGCGAGCTCAAAGTGGGAGATTTTCCACGCTCGAGTCATTAGTCGTTGGGGACGTTCTTGTTTGACTAGTCATTTAAGAACGTCCCCAATGACTACCCCACCGCAACAGAAAAGCCCGGGCAAAAGCACCGGGCTCGTAATGCAAGTTTGTATCCAAGCAGGATATAGGGGTTTCCCAGGTGCCCGAGATTGCCCCGAAAGAGGAGCGCCGCGTACTTTGGTACGCAAGCGACGGTTTGAGGGGCAAGGTCGGGTGCCTGGGGAAGCCCTACAGCTCGAGTTCGTTTAGGCGGAGGATCGCAACAATATAGATCTTGAG
>USDH01000126.1 GCA_900553415.1 uncultured Collinsella sp.
TGCTCGTAAATGAGGGCAGCTCCCTATGGGTCCTTTCTTATTCGGCGCTCGGTGCTGCCGCCGTCATACTTCTTGTCGAACCCTTGGTTTCGGGACTTATCGACCAAACCGATCTTGCGACGGGAACGGTTGCCTGTATTTGCCGTGACATCCTTGTCATCGCCGCTGTTTCAGCGCTCTCGTTCGTTTCACTCGAAATTGCCTGTAACGAAACGTTCTATCGCATTCCCACCAACTCATTCGGGTTTTCCGTCGGGCTGCTCGCGACGGTTCTGCTCTCCCTTTATTTGGTGGGACAGCGTCATGGAGGCGTCATGGCCCTCGTGCCCGTCGTCTGTTGCATCCTTGGCATTGCGGAGCACTTCGTCATAACGTTTAAAGGCGAGGCCATCCTGCCAAGCGATATCTTGGCCCTTGGCACCGCAATGGAAGTGAGCGAGGGATACGAGTTTACCTTTACCGCCGGAATCGTAACCTCTCTCGCCCTGCTGGAGATTTCCCTGGGGCTTCTTTCGCTTATCCGACCGCGAAAGCTCCGTACGCCCACCCATGTCTTCCCCGCAATCGCCGCTAACCTCTGCGCTTTTCTGCTCGTGACCGTTGTGGGGCTCTCGGGCTTTTCCAGCATCGACTTGGAGCAGGCACTGAATTTTGGATTTGACCGTTGGCAGCCCATCACCACGTATGCGTCTCAGGGTTTTATCACTTCGTTCACCGAAATGGTCAACGAGTTGCCCATTGAGAAGCCCGAAGACTATACGCCCGATGAGGCGCAGAGCATCGAGCAGGAGCTCGCCGCCGCCTACGACAGCACGTATGGCTCGAGCGAGCAGCGCGCGGCGGCCGTTGCCCAGTTCAATGAAATCAAGCCGACGATTGTTGCCGTCATGAACGAGAGTTTTAGTGACCTTTCGTGCTTTGAGCAGCTCCAGGCGGCCGGGTACACCGGCCCCGCATTCTACAACTCGCTTCCCGACACACTTGTTCGCGGCACCATGCTCGCTTCGGTCGCCGGTGGCGGAACGGCGAACTCCGAATTCGAATTTTTGACCGGAGCGACAACAGCCTTTGTCGGATTAGGCAAAATCCCCTATCAGCTGTATCAGATGAATGGCGTCAACAGCCTGGCAAAGAACCTCAAGGAGCTTGGGTATACCGCTACCGCTATGCACCCGCAAAACCCCGTCAACTACCATCGAGATAAAATCTATCAGCAGCTGGGCTTTGGAGACTTTCTTTCAATCGGCGATTTCGAAGGTGCGCCCTGTTACCATGCCGGCGCATGCGACTACGCCACCTACGACAAGATACTCGACCTGCTTAGAACCGACGAAGCCCCGCAGTTCATCTTTGACGTCACGATGCAAAATCACGGCGGCTACGACTATGGCACCGTTCCCGCCGAAGAGCTGACAAACTATTGGGTCGAGGGAGCCAGCGAGGGCGCCAATAGCGCGCTCAACACCTATCTTACCTGCATCAACGCATCCGACCGGGACCTCGAGTACTTTATCAACGAGCTCCGCAATATCGGCAGACCGGTTGTCCTTGTCTTTTTTGGCGACCATCAGCCGAGCGCCGCAACGACTCTCAACGACGAGCTGTACCCTCAGGAAGATACGGCAAGCCACGCTTTCCGTATCTATCAGTCAACATATTTCGTCTGGGCTAACTATGAAATCGCCGGCGATACCGAGCTCAACGTCTACGACACCGTCGGGGCAAACGAGATTGCAGCCATTACCCTTAATAAGATCGGCGCCCCGCTCACCGACTATCAAAAGGCTCTGCTAGCAACAAGGTCAGATGTGCCCACCATCAATGTCGCCGGCTACCTTGGTGCCGACGGGCTGCGCTACGACTTGGAATCTGAAGACAGCCCATACGCCTCGACGGTCGACAAGCTGCAGCGCATGCAATACCTCGAGTTCGCCAGCAAAGTTCAGTAAGCCCGCCCATTCGCTTGGACCTATCGTATTGCAAGCACGCTCGGCCCAAATGCATCGCAAATGACTCCCGCTCGCAAACGAGGGTACAATGACGCTCGTGTCACACCACGGGGCCCCGGCCCCAACATATACAAAGGAGTCATACATGGGTTGCGAGCACGCACAGGCCGCCGGCGGACAAACAACGCCGTCGCAATTTGAAGAGAATACGCTATCGGAGGTCAAGCGCGTTATCGCCGTGCTTTCCGGCAAGGGCGGTGTCGGCAAGTCGTTTGTCACCGGTGCCATCGCCACCGAGCTTGCCCGTCACGGCCACAAGGTCGGCGTCCTCGATGCCGACATCACCGGTCCCTCTATCCCCAAGATGTTCGGTATGAGCGGACGCCACGTCCATGCCCTTGGCAACCTTATGCTGCCCGAAATCTCCGAGCACGGCGTCAAGGTCATGAGCTCCAACCTTCTGCTCCAAAACGAGACCGACCCCGTCCTTTGGCGCGGTCCGGTCATCGCAGGCGCCATTAGGCAGTTCTGGAGCGAGACCTCGTGGGGCCCCATCGACTACCTGCTGGTCGACATGCCTCCGGGAACAGGCGACGTCGCGCTCACCGTCTTCCAGTCGCTGCCCGTCGACGGCATCGTCATCGTCACGAGCCCGCAGGATCTGGTCTCGATGATCGTCGCCAAGGCGGTCAACATGGCCGAGAAGATGAACGTCCCCATTCTGGGCATTGTCGAGAACATGAGCTATATTGAGTGTCCCGACTGCGGCAAGAAGATCGAGGTCTTTGGCAAGAGCAAGCTCCCCGAGGTCGCAGAGCGCTATAACCTCGACATCTTGGGCACGCTTCCCATTAATCCGGCACTCGCCGAGGCCTGCGATAAGGGCGAGGTCGAGACCGCACTGCCCGATGGCATGTTGCCCAAGGCAGTCTCTGCCGTCGAGGCCATTACCCCGCACGAGACCGACGAGGCCTAAGTGAACACGAACGCCTTCTATGACGTCCTGGTAATCGGCGGCGGGGCTTCAGGCCTCGCCGCCGCCATTACGGCCGCACGTGCTGGCAAAAGCGTCTGCATCGTTGAGCGCGATGTCGCCTGCGGCCTTAAGCTCCTTGCGACCGGTAACGGCCGCTGCAACCTCTCCAACGAATCGATTGATCCTCAGCGGTATAACCACCCCGCATTCATCGAATCCGTCATGGGCCCCCAACCCGAACAAGAGCTTATGGGTTTCTTCTCCTCGCTGGGCATCATGACAACCTCCGAGGAAGGCCGGCTGTACCCGCGCTCCCTTCGCGCAGAATCGGTGCGCGACGCGCTTCTCAACGTTTGCGACCGCCTAGGTATCGCCTTAATCTGCGGAGCCAACGTTGCCTCGGCGCACAAAGCTTCCGAAGGCTGGACACTCCAAATAGACCGTCCAGCGCGGGCACTCAAGGCAAAAAAGCACGACGACCGAAAATCGGAGCTCCGCTCGCTTCGGAAAGCGCTCGCCGATGTCCCTCGCAAGAACGAGGCCCTGGAGGCACATGCCGTAATTATCGCCACGGGTAGCAACCCCACCGGTATCGCCGATACGTTTCGCCTCCCCCTCACTTCGCTGCGCCCCATCCTCTGCCCCGTATCGGCAACGGTCGTCGGCGATCGGGCGGCACTCAAGACGTTGGATGGCCTGCGCGTCCGCGCCCGCTTGACGCTCGCCCGCAATCATAATGAGCTCTGGCACGAAGACGGCGAAGTGCTGTTTCGAACCTTCGGTATCTCGGGCGTCGCTGTCTTCAACCTCTCCCGTCGTATCCAGCGCGGCGATACGATCCTGCTCGACGTTTTCCCCGACCTCTCTAAAGACGAGTTGCTCGATATGCTTAACCGGCGCGTTGAGCTGCTCGGCGGCTTTTCGCCCCACGATCCCCGTTGGCTCGACGGCATGCTCGCCCCGCAACTCTCCCGCGTCGTCTGCACAGCGTTCGAGCAGTGCCATCCAGGCTCCAACGATGTCATCCACCTGGTCTCGATCCTCAAGCACTTTAAGTTGCTCGTCGAGGGAACAGCCGAGGAGCGCTCGGCGCAGGTCACGCGTGGTGGCGTATCTGTCGAGAGCATCTCAACACCCAATCTACGCGCGCGCAGCGTTGTCGACGCCCCGCTTTACGTCTGCGGCGAAGCGCTCGACATAGACGCAGATTGCGGAGGCTTTAACCTTGCGTGGGCCTGGCTCTCGGGCATTCGCGCTGCAAGCAGCCTGTAGCCGCGCAGTCTATAATCAAAAACGCATTCGGGCCGTCTGGGATACCGGACGGCCTCTTTCTTGCCTCTAAGGAGACCTCGATGATCGAAATCACCCAAGTCCATGCGTCACTCGATGACGCTCGCGACGAAAACGCCTGCCTTGCCGTTGGCAGACGCGCTGCTAAGCGGGCCCTTCGGTGCAAGGACTCCCAAATTAAGACTATCGAACTCCATCGCAAGTCAATCGATGCCCGCAAAAAACGAGATGTCCATTTTATCCTGAGCTTTCGTGTTGAGCTGACTAGTCCCCACCTCGAGCGAGAAGCGGTCGACAGCGTCACCGAGCGTGACCGCTCGCGCGTACGTGCGATAGAGGACGACAAGCCTTCATTCCCCTCCCCCGTCTCCGACACACCTCAAGAACGCCCTGTCGTTGTCGGCGCCGGATGCGCCGGCCTTTTCGCTGCGCTTACGCTCGCCGAAGCAGGTCTTAAGCCCCTGCTCATCGAGCGCGGCGACCCGGCATTTCGCCGCTCGCAGGCAATCGACCTCTTTCTAAAGGAGCGCATCCTCGACCCCGAGAGCAATATCCAGTTTGGCCTGGGCGGCGCGGGGACTTTCTCGGACGGCAAACTCTTCACACGCAGCAAGAAGCGCGGTGATTATAACAAGGCGTTGCAGACGCTGGTGTTCCATGGCGCCACGCCCGAAATCCTCTATGAAGCCCATCCGCATATCGGAACCGACAAG
>USDH01000127.1 GCA_900553415.1 uncultured Collinsella sp.
AGCTCGAGCGCGGCGTGCCGCTCAACATCAAGCTCGGCGTCGACCCCACCTCGCCGGACCTGCACCTCGGCCACGCCGTGCCGCTGCGCAAGATGCGCCAGTTCCAGGACCTGGGCCACAACGTCACCCTTATCATCGGCAACGGCACCGCGCTGATCGGCGACCCCTCGGGCAAGAACTCCACGCGTCCGCAGCTTTCGCAGGAGCAGATCGAGGCCAATGCCGAGACCTACGTGAGCCAGGCCATGAAGATCCTGGATCCCGAGAAGACCACCATCGTGCACAACGGCGACTGGATCCTGTCGATGGACCTGGCCGGCCTGCTGCAGGTGTGCTCCAAGTTCACCGTCGCCCGCATCCTTGAGCGCGACGACTTTACTAAGCGCTACCAGTCTCAGACGCCGATCGCCCTGCACGAGTTCCTGTACCCCGTGATGCAGGCTTTCGACTCTGTGCAGATCAAGGCCGACGTGGAGATGGGCGGCACCGATCAGCTCTTCAACCTGCTCGCCGGCCGCGAGCTCATGGAGAAGATGGGTATGGAGCCGCAGATTGCGCTCACCATGCCGCTGCTCGAGGGCACCGACGGCGTGCGCAAGATGTCCAAGTCCTATGGTAACTACATCGGCCTGACCGACGCTCCCAAGGACATGTTCGGCAAGACCATGTCCATCCCCGACGAGATGATCGGCAAGTACTATCGTCTGGCCAGCTCGCTCACCCCTGCCGAGGTCGACAAGATCGACGCCGCCCTGGCCGATGGCTCCGCCGACCCCTACGAGCTCAAGCGCGCTCTGGGCCGCGACCTGTGCGACACCTACCACGGCGCCGGCGCCGGCGACGAGGCTCAGGCCGAGTTCGACCGCGTATTCAAGGAGGGCCAGCTCGCCGACTTCCCCGAGAAGCACGTTGAGCTGACCGTCAACGACGAGGGCCAGATCTACCTCGCCGGCCTGCTCAAGGACCTGGGTCTTTCGGCGAGCGCCGGTCAGGCTCGTCGCGATATCGACGGCGGCGGCGTCAAGATCAACGGCAAGGCCGTGGCTCCCAAGAGCTATAACATCGATCCCAGCGCCCTCAAGCTGGGCGACACCCTCTCCGTAGGCAAGCGCAAGGGCTTCAAGCTAATTTAGTTACGCGGTTTTACCAAACCGCGTAACGAGTCGACGCTGCAAACGCCCCTAAGCGGCAATCTGCCTTTCAATCGTCGCTCGCGTACCGAAGTACGCGTCGCTCCTCTTTCACGGCAACCTGGGGCACTTGCGGCCCGCTCGCTGTTGGTTACGCAACATCAACAAATAAAAACGGCTCAAATCCTGATTTTGGTTTGAGCCGTTTGTCGTTACTGCTCGGGTTCTTCGACTTTATCGATGGCCCAGGTGGATCCGAGGCCACCGGTGGTGTTGCGGCGGATGCGCACGGCAACCTCGTGGCGCTCGCCGGCCTGCGTATAGCGCAGGGGGAAGCTTGCGCGGTTTCGCGCAGCCTCGATGGTGCCGCGTTCGCGGGCGATCCAGTAGTACTCGCCGACAATGCCGAGTGTGTCGGCGCCGTAGGGGAGATAGGTCGACAGCTGGTGCAGAAGCGGACCGGGGCAGAAGACCTCGGTTGCGAAATCGACGGGGAAGTCCTCGGGGATGGTCGGTGCTGCGAGTGCGGGGGTTGGGGCCGCTACGGGAGCCGAAGCCGGCGCCGGTGCGGGAATTTGGTCGCAAGCAGCGGCGGGCACGGATTCGATGACGGGTGCGGGCTCCGGCGTCGTTTCCGGTTTGATCGTGGAATCTGCGGTGGAATCTGCGGGCTTCACGGTGACGGGCGCGTCTGCAGCTTCAGTTTCAACCTCAACCTGCGTCGCGTTCTCATTCTCGACGCTCGACTTTGCCTCGATGGGCGTGGATGCCATGGTGGTGATGCCGGCGTTGGCGTTCTCGGGGTCATAGACGACCGTAAGCGAGATGGCAGGCTGCGGCGTCTCGGGTTCCGGCGTCGACTCGGTAGCGCCTTGATCGGCGGGCTTGTCGGACTGATCGTCCTCGGCCTCGTCGCCAAAGACATCGCTGTTTTGGAACGCAGGCGTCTCGAGTTGGTTGGCGGCTTCTTCGGTTGTCGACTTGGGAGCCTCGTTGAGCTCCGCAGTGGCTTCCTGCTCTGACATAACTTCGGGATCGGTCGTGGCGGCGATTTCGGTTTCGGCTTCTGCTATTACCTCAATAGCGACTTCGATCTCTGCCTCGGGCTCGGATTCCGGCACAGCTTCAACCGCGGCTTCTGGTTCGGGACGCTTAACGTGCTTGGGGCGCACAGCCTTGAGGTCCTTCTCACCGCGCTTTTTCTTTTTGTAGGACTGCTTAGCGCCCTTGGCGGTCTTGGGCTTGTCCTCGCCCTTGGCAAGTGCGGCATCCCATGCCTCGTTGGCGATGACCGTGGCATACAGGCGACCGCCCTTAAAGACAGTCAGCTTAATGCAGTCATCGAGTTCTTCGAGCAACTCGCGCGTGGACTCGAAGCCCAGGTCATCAGCAGCCATGTCGCCAGCGGCGAGCGCCTCTTCGACCTGCGTCATAAACGTTTGCTTGCCGCATCCAATCGCATCGCGTAGCAGGCGATACAGATAGATGTGGTTGCCCAGTGAAAGCGTGGGCCTAACTATTGTCTTGCTCATGGCAAATCTCCTCTTTACACATGTAAAGCATCTTACCATCGCATAGCGTTCGCCATGGCGGCGCCCAAGGCAAACGGGCGCGAACCGCTGTCGATTCGCGCCCGTTATACAGGTCGGTTATCTATGAGAGGCAAATGTGCTTAGTTGCCCGATGCCGTGCCTTGGCTCGAGTTGTCGGATGCCGTGCCGGACGCGGTTCCGTTCGAGCTGTTGGTGTTGCTACTGTCTGCTGTGCCCGTTCCCGAAGTGGTGTCGCTCGTCTGGCCGCCCGTGCTCGGCTGCGAACCGTCAGTCGTTTGGCTTGAGTCGGTCGTGCCGGACGGCGTGCTGCTGTTGGCCGTAGAGGAAGCGGTGCCCTGCGATTGGTTTTGGGTGTTCGAGGACGAATTGGCAGAGGTAGAACTGTCTTGCGTATCGTCCGTCTGTGCCTGCTGATTCTGCGACTGGGTGTTGCCATTTGCATCGCTCTCGGTCGTGCGCGACGAAAGGATCGGCTCGGGACGCTCGCCCAGGCCCTCACCGGCAGTGGTGATAAGGATGGCGCCGGCGCAGGCGATGACCGCGACGATGGCGATAGCGATCGAGAATATGATGACCTTCTTTTGCGTCTGGCTGCGCTCAGCCGCCGCCTTGGCGCGCAGGCTGTTGGGAGCGACGCGCGCCGTGGTCGCGCGTCCCGCAACCTGGCGCATTTCCTGCGTGGTTGCGGCGCCACCTAGGTGCTCCTCGACATTGGGCTCAACGGGCTCGTGGGCACCGGTAGGGTAGTCGACAGCGGCATGCGTGCCCTTGATTGCTTCGGCACTGGCAGAGATAAAGTGGCGGTAGACCTGCGAGGATACAACGGTGATGACCGAGCTTACGGCGGCGCCGATCACCGATCCAGCGATGCCGATCTTGGAAGCAAGCGCGACACTCGTTGCGGCAGCTGCGGCACCGGCGATGATTTGGGGAATGGAAATGTCGTCAAAGAGTTTTTTCTTGGGCGCAATGGCCATGGTCTGGCCGATGGAATGGTTCTCGTGCACGCCGTTGTTGAGTGATGCCGGCGTCATGACACGCGTGCGCGGCGCGTCGGTGTACTTGGTCGTCATACGGGGTCCTCCCGGTGTAAATCTGCTTCGTTTCGTGTAGCCATCAGGGTACCCACCAGATGTGAATCGTACGTGACATTTAACAGATACCATCAACTCATCAATAGCTCACCAAGTTGGTGGGATGCGGTTGCACCCGGCGGTTGAACTACAATAGAGCTTGCTAATTGTTGTGAATGGCGTCTACGCACGGGAGCATTCTTATGGATCTTCACCTTTCTCAGTCTGATGGCTTTTTGCGTGTGGCGGCGGCGTCGCCGCAGATTCGCGTGGCCGATGTCGAGGGCAATGCCGAGGTTGCGCTGGCGGCTGTTCGCGAGGCTACCGAGCGCGGCGTTCGCGCGCTGGTACTGCCCGAGCTTAATCTGACTGGCTATACCGCGGCCGATCTGTTCCATAACCGCACGCTGCTGCATGCCTGCGAGGCGGCACTTAAGTACATCCTCGATGAAACCCGTGAGTTGCCGGTCGCCTTTACCATCGGTCTTCCCGTTGCGGTTGCCGAGAATATCTACAACTGCGCCGCCGTGTGCTGCGCGGGCGAGCTTTTGGGCCTCACGGCCAAGAAGTATCTGCCCAACTATGGCGAGTTCTACGAGCGCCGCTGGTTTGCTCCGGCGCCTGCGGATCCCGTGTGGGTTGAATTTGCCGGTCAGGGTCCGGTTCCGCTGGGTTCGGGGCTTGTCTACCGTTGCTGTGATGAGGGCGCCGAGGACCTGGTGCTGGGCGTTGAGGTCTGTGAGGACCTGTGGGTGCCGGCGCCCCCTTCGACCGAGATGGCGCTTGCCGGTGCGACGGTGATTCTCAACCCGTCGGCCTCGGACGAGATTATCGGTAAGGCAGATTACCGCCGCAGCCTTATCTCCAATCAGAGCGCGCGCCTGTACTGCGCCTATGCCTACGCGGACGCGAGTGAGGGCGAGTCCACGACCGACATGGTCTTTGCGGGCGAGAACCTCGTCTACGAAAACGGTTCGAAACTCGCCGCGACGAAGCTCCTCACTTGCGATATGGCCGTCGCCGACGTCGATCTTGACCGGTTGGTTGCCGAGCGTCGTCGCTCGACGACATGGACGCGCTCGGACGATGCGCCGGAGGCCGTGACCGTCGAGTTCTCGTT
>USDH01000128.1 GCA_900553415.1 uncultured Collinsella sp.
CGGCTATGTGGAGATCTCCACGCCCATCATCCTGAATCAGGAGCTGTGGCACCGCAGCGGCCACTGGGATCACTACAAGGACAACATGTACTCCACCGTCATCGACGACGAAGAGTACTGCATTAAGCCCATGAACTGCCCGGGCGGCGTGCTGGTGTACGCCTCCAAGCCGCACTCCTATCGCGAGCTGCCCATCCGCGCCGGCGAGATTGGCCTGGTGCACCGCCACGAGCTGCGCGGCGCCCTGCACGGCCTGTTCCGCGTGCGTTGCTTTAACCAGGACGACGCCCACCTGTTTGTGCGCCCCGATCAGCTGACCGATGAGATCGTGGGCGTGGTCAACCTCATCGACTCCGTGTACCAGAAGTTTGGCTTTAAGTATCACGTTGAGCTTTCCACCCGCCCCGAGGACTCCATGGGCTCGGACGAGGACTGGGCGCGCGCCGAGGAGGGCCTGCGCACCGCTCTGGAGAAGCTGGGCATGGACTACGAGGTCAACGAGGGCGACGGCGCCTTCTATGGCCCCAAGATCGACTTCCACCTGGAGGACTCGCTCGGCCGTACCTGGCAGTGCGGTACCGTCCAGCTCGACTTCCAGATGCCGCTCAACTTTGACCTGGAGTACGTGGACGCCGACGGCACCAAGAAGCGCCCCATCATGCTGCACCGCGTGTGCTTTGGCTCCATCGAGCGCTTCATCGGCATTCTGATCGAGCACTTTGCGGGCAAGTTCCCCACCTGGCTGGCTCCTGTGCAGGTCAAGGCGCTTCCCGTCTCTGAGAAGAGCCGCGACTACGCTCACGAGGTGTGTGCCAAGCTGGAGGAGGTCGGCATTCGCGTGGTCTGCGATGACCGCGACGAGAAGATCGGTTACAAGATTCGCGAGGCCCGCAGCATCGACCGCGTGCCCTACATGCTCATTCTGGGCGAGAAGGAGGTCGAGGCCGGCAACATTTCCGTCCGCGATCGCTCCAACGAGACCGTTCAGATGAGCGTTGACGAGTTTGTTGCGAAGGTGCTCGAGGAGATCAAGACTCGCGCCTAAGGCGAACTTCACAACAAATAACAAAGGCGACCGTCCACAAAGGGCGGTCGCCTTTTTTATTGCCCAAACGAGAAAAAGCCGCTGGATGAGCGGCTTTTTTGTTGCACAAAAAGGTACAGGTTTTTGTATCTTTCGACACAGGCTATTATACGAGCAATTTATTAACGTTTGCCCAGATTACGCAAAATGTACTGTCGGTAGGTACATCTCCATACGCCTCTACAGAAACCTGTACTTTTGCGACTGCGCCTAGCTGCGAGCGAGAAGCCTGTTCTAAACGCCCCTGCATTTGCGTGCATCGCAAAGCAAGAGAAGGGGGCGAGAACATGGAGCAGACGGCACGGCGCCAAGAGCAGCTACCGGGCGCATTTAACGGCGCCACCACCAACAGCCAGCATGGCCGCGTCCGCTGGTATCTGGTCCACACCCCCCATGGAAAAGAGCGCGAGACCTGCGAAAAGGTCCGCCGCATTATCCCGCACGAGCTGATGCAGGACGCTTTTGTGATGCAAAAGGAGTTCTGGTTTAAGCGGGACGGCGCCTGGTCGCTCCAAACCAAACCTATGTACAAGGAATACTTCTTCGTCGCCACGCACGATGCCGCCGCGCTCGATAGGGCTTTGGCCCAGTTGAGCTTTGGCTGTCGCATCGCCGGCAGTAGGGAGCGGGCTTACATGCCCATGCCGGACGATGCGCAGGATTGGTACCGCAGCGTGCTCGATGACGACGGCGTGGTGCGTAACAGCATTGCACGTATAGAAGACGGCGTGTTGCACATAGAGCAGGGGCCCTTGGTGGGGCAAGAGGCCCGTGTAAAGAAGATCGACCGTCATAAACGCTGGTGCCTGGTGGACGTGGGCGAAGGCGACTCCGCATTTAGGGAGTTACTTCCGCTCGACGTGCCCAGCAAAACGTAAGGGAGACGTTGCACCGGCAAATCATTCGTTTTTTGAATTCATGGACGGGGGGGGGGTTCCTGGGGACAGGGACGTAAGTTTTATTGTGGCTGCTAAAGAAGTAACAGAGAGCAATGTGCCCGCGGGGGCAGCGCTGATTGCTCAGGCCATGGACCGGCGTGAGGGCACCGGTCGCTACAAGGCCATGCAATCCATCATGGACTGGGATCGCTCGCGCCTTGTCTACCGCACCGTCAAGCGCACCTTCGACATCGCGTTCAGCGGTGCCGTGCTGGCCGTCATCGCCGTACCCAGCCTTGTACTCGCCGCGGCCATCCGCCTGGAGAGCGAGGGCGGCCCGTTCTATAGCCAGATCCGCGTGGGCCGCACCCGTCCCGACGGTAGTTTAACCACCTTTCGTATGTGGAAGTTTCGCTCCATGTACAAGGATGCCGACGAACGCCTTGCCGAGCTCATGGAGCAGAACGAGATTGCAGGCGCCATGTTCAAGATGAAGAACGATCCGCGCGTCACCAAGATCGGGAAGTTCATCCGCAAGCACTCCATCGACGAGTTCCCGCAGTTCCTCAACGTGTTTCTGGGCCAGATGTCCGTCGTCGGCCCGCGCCCGCCGCTGCCGAACGAGGTGGCTCAGTACACCGAGTACGACCTGCAACGTTTGGCAGTGAAGCCCGGTATAACTGGCTGGTGGCAGGTGACCGACCGCAATGATACCGACTTCGACGGTATGGTGCAGCGCGATCTCGAATACATAGCCAGGCGCGGCATATTGACCGACATCAAGATTGTGCTTCTCACGGTGGTCGAGGTCATTACCGGCGGCGGTGCTAGTTAATTCCCTTAAGTTATTGAAGATAGGTTTTTGAGAAATGATTATCACTCGCACACCTTTCCGTATGTCGTTCTTCGGCGGCGGCACCGACATGCCAGAGTTCTTCAACGAGCACGGGGGCTCGGTCATCTCGACCACGTTCGACAAGTACTGCTACGTCACGGCGCGCCACCTGCCGCGCTTCTTCGACTACTCCACGGAGCTCGTCTACTCCAGGATCGAGCGGGTCTCCGACCCCTCCGAGCTCGAGCACCCCGCCGTGCGCAACGCCATGCAGATGCTCGACATGCGCGAGATGCGCGTCGCCTACGAGGCCGACCTTCCCGCCCGGTCGGGCCTTGGCACCTCCTCGTCCTTCGCCGTGGGCATGCTCAACGCCTTCCACTGCATGAAGGGCACCTACGCCTCCAAGGACCGCCTGGCCAGGGAGGCCATAAAGCTCGAGCGCGAGCTGTGCGCCGAGGCCGGCGGCTGGCAGGACCAGATCGCCGCGGCTTTCGGCGACCTCAACCGCATCGACTTCGCCGACGGCGACTTCTCGGTCCGCCCGGTCGTCATCTCGCCCGAGCGCAAGCGCGAGCTCAACTCCAACCTGATGATGTTCTTCACCGGCTTCACCCGCTTCTCCTCGGACATGCAGAAGGCCAACCGCGTGGTCGACAAGACCGCCCAGCTCAAGGAGATGCTTGCGCTGGTCGACGTGGCCGAGGGCGTTCTCACCGACAAGTCGGCGGACCTCTCCGAGTTCGGTCGCCTGCTCGACACCACCTGGCGCCTCAAGCGCGGCACCGGCTCGCAAATCTCAACTGGCTCCATCGACGCCCTCTACGAGCGCGGCATGAACGCCGGCGCGCTGGGAGGCAAGCTGCTGGGCGCCGGAGGGGGAGGGTTCCTCGTCTTCTACGTGGAGCCCGACGCGCAGGAGTCCGTGCGCCGCGCCATGTCCGACCTGCTCTACATCCCGTTCGAGTTCGAGGACGGCGGGACCTCCGTCGCCTACTACGGGCCCGAGGACTACGACCTGGAGGGATCCCGCTAATGGATACCAAGTGCCCCCAGACGGGCGACGAGTGCCTGTCCACCTTCTTCCGCAACTACCCCGAGATGCTTGCCTGCGAGGCCGAGGTCCGCGCCGCGCGCGACCTGATCGCCGGGTCCTTCCGCTCGGGCAATAAGCTGCTCGTCTGCGGCAACGGCGGCTCAGCGGCCGACTCCGAGCACACCGTCGGCGAGCTCATGAAGAGCTTCCGCTTCAAGCGCCCCGTCGACGGGGCTTTCTCCGAGGCCTACCGCGAGGCCAACGGTTCTGAGGCCCCCTCGTGGCTCGAGGGGTCGCTTCCCGCCATCTCGCTCGTCTCCCAGACGGCGCTCTCCACCGCGTTCGGCAACGACGAGGCGGCCGTCGGCGTCTTCGCCCAGCAGGTCTACGGCTACGGCGAGCCCGGCGACATCCTGCTCGCCATCTCGACCTCGGGCAACTCCGCCAACGTCGTCGAGGCCGCCAAGGTCGCCCGCGCCAAGGGCGTGCGCGTGGTCTCGCTCACCGGCGCCAGAGAATCCAAGCTCACCGGCATCTCCGACGTGTGCGTCCGCGTGCCCCGCGACGAGGTCTTCCGCGTCCAGGAGCTTCACCTTCCCACCTACCACGTGCTGTGCGCCGCGGTGGAGGCCGACATGTTCGGGGGTGTCGAGTAGATGCGCCCTCACCGCGAGGCGATCGTGCTGGCGGGCGGCTTCGGCACCAGGCTCGCCCATGTCGTGCCCGACGTCTGCAAGCCCATGGCGCCCGTGGCCGGCAGGCCGTTCCTGCGCTTCATAATGGACCAGCTGGCGGCCGCAGGTTTCGACCGCGCGGTCGTGGCCGACGGCTACCGCCGCGAGCAGATCGAGGGCTTCTTCGGTCTCGCGTACCGCGGCATGGCAATCGAATACAGCCCCGAGGACACGCCGCTGTTCACCGGCGGCGCCGTCAAGAGGGCCTTGAGCAGGTGCGACTCGGGCTGGGTCTTCGTCCTGAACGGCGACACCTGGCTCGACGTTGACCTCGCCGCCATGGAGGCGGCCG
>USDH01000129.1 GCA_900553415.1 uncultured Collinsella sp.
CATCACCAGCTTGCCGGGCTCCAGGACCGGCAGCACGGGCAGCGTCACGTCAAAGATATCGAAGCTTCCCACTGCGGCACGCACGTTCATGTCAAACGTAACGCGCACGGTGCCCTCGTCCATCACCCACGGCTCACGCTCGTAGTCCACGATGGTCCGCGGGCGCATCATGTTGCAGATGCACTCGATGTAGAACTCGCGACAGAGCGGATAGGGGCTCCTCAGCAAAAAGCCGTAGTCGCCAGCCAGAATCTGCTCAAACTCGCCACGTGTGAGCGGCGCGTCCTCCTTATAGATCCAGCTACCGTACTTCTTTTTGCGCTCGAGCTTAATCACCTTGTCGCTGCCGTTATAGATGCGTACGCGATACTTTTTGCGCATGAGAATGCCGGCGTCTTTTTCCTCGTAGGCCGAGTTGCAGTAGTCGTCAAAATACAGGCTGCGAATGGTGTAACCGCCCGCCCGCGCATGTTTGTCCAGCTTAAACACCGGCGCCATGCGACAGGCAAGCGCGGCGTGCTCGCCCTCGTTAATGAGATATTTGAGCTCGTGGCGGTAACGCTCCTGCGTGGCACGCACAGGCGGTGCCGTCAGGCGCTCAAGCAGCGCGCTAGCCCTCCTCATACGTATCCTCCACGACCTTACCGCCGTCTTGCACGTAAAAACACTTCATGCCGTAGTGCTTGCCGTCGTCGGTCACATAGTAGTCAAACGCATCTTGCGTATAGCCGTCGGAGTTGGTGGCGCGCACGCGCACAAAATACTGGCCGGAATCGGGCGCATCGCAGGTCACTTCGGGAAGCAGCACGTCCTCGGCCTTAAAAAGCACGTCCTTGATGGCATAATCCCGCGCAAGCTCTACGGTGTAGCGAATGTCGCGCGCCTCAAAGTCGTAGGACGCATCCCAGTTAATGCGCAGCTTAGCGTTATCGATCTGCGGCACGCCGATGTAGAACGGCATGGGCTTTTTAAAACTCTCGCGAAAGCTCTTGTAGTTCTCCTCGATCTCGGAGGGAATCGCCGCGGCGATCTGCTCGTATTGGTCCTTGGTGACAGGCAGATTGTCGATATCGGGCGAAGCAAAGACCAGGGATTCAGTCACCTCGCGGTAGTGCTTGATCATCTTGGTCAGGCGAGTCTCGGTCAAATACGAGCGCAAGTCCTTGACGGCACGGTCGAGTTCGCTGCGGAACGACTTGCTGCGCAACGCGCGGTTAAACAGCACGTTGCCCCAGTAGTTGCTTGCGCCGCGCTCCCAGCTCGCGTAGTCCGAAAACCCGGTAAGAGAAAGCTCCAGCTTACGCAGCATGCCGTCGTTATCCCAATCCAAAAAGTACCAGGTATTTGAGTTGAGAGGGCTGTACAGATAGCAGTTACGGTTCTGCGTATCGCAGTTGCCCGTCAGGATCTGAAACGCCAGCCAATAGACCAGATTCTCGGTATCAAAGTAGGTGTCGAGCACGTTATCGATCTTTTGCGATTCGTCGTTGAGCGCATCGAGCATCTCGATGAGCTTGGTGTGGTCCGAATCGCCCTTAATCTCGAGCATGCCCTCAAAGTTTACCTGGTTGTAGTCGGGATCATCGGCAAGCTTAATGGTGTCCTCGTAGCGATGGAAATCAAAGCTGTTCACCTTATACAGGTGCCCGCTCTTATCCAGGCCATGTGCCTTAAGCGCCGTCTTGTTGAGCTGCTCCACCTGCGTAAACAGGCCGTAGTCCTCAAAGGTATCGTTGGACTTTTCGGTCTGGTCGCACACCCACAGATGCACAAACTGTGTGCGAAGGCCCATCATCTGGGGAATCCCGCGGATAAGGTCGTAGGCCATCTTGTTGCGAAAACGCATACCCTCGCCCATGTGCTTGTTGAGCGCAATCGCGCGCTGTTGGCGCCAGGTACCCTTGCCCTTTTTGAGCTCCACCTTGTAATTCTTTTGCGTGTAGGAGCTCGATGTCTGACCGCGCACCTGCACGGTGGCATTGGGCGCTTCCTCGCCATAGCCAACCTCGCCGGCATCCGGACCGTCTTCGTCGCCCGCCTGCAGCAGGCCCATAACCTGATAGCGCGCCACGCCCATGTCGGCATAGTCATACACCGAGTACGTGTTGATCTCGGCCCAGCTATGGTCGGTGTTCTCGGAGCTGTTGCCGCGCGAGACCGTCAGGTACATCGTCACGATGCCCGAGTCGTCGTAGACCTCGTACAGCTCATCTTTATCGCGTAGATGCTTGGTACCGTCCGAGGACTCGGCCTTTTTAATCTTGTCCTGCTTTTTGACCTTTTTGGTCGAGGAGTCTTCCTGCACCGAGCAGCCCGAAAGCAACAGCGCACCGGCAGCCGCCTCAAACAGGCGACGGCGAGACATCATCCTATCGGTCATCAGAACCTCCCCAATGCTTGCGATACACGTGAACTACTGCGCGCTCAAACGCGCCATGTGGCTCACCCTTATGGCGACCTTCCTCATAGCGCTGCTCGGCACGGTCGAGCAAGCGGCCCAGCTGTGTAAACCAGCCCGTCTTGTCGGTCGCCACAATGGGCTGCTGGCTCAGGATACGATAAGGCAAGTTGGCGGTATAGGTATCGAGCCGCAGCAGCGCCACGATAAAAAACACCGCCGCACCCAACAAAAAGCCAAAGCCGTAAAACTGCTGCGGCAAAAGCAACGACACGGCAGTCGCCAGCCCGGCCACACCGGCAAACAGTCCCGAGGCCAGCACGGCCCCCTTGTAGTCGGTAAAGTACAGCAAGATCAGCAGGATCGTGTTGCCCACGGCATACAGGCCGTAGCCCACGCACAGCGTACGAAAATACCCGTGCATCAGGTTGTTAAAGCCCAACGGTAGGGCCGACAGCACCGTGGTCTCGAGCGAGATGACCGCCGCCGTCACAAACAGTTGCTTGAGCGCACAAAACCGCAGTTCTCGGTTGAGCGTGGCAAGCATTTCCTCCTCGGCCACCACAATGTCGCCCACCACGCCACCGTCGTTGAACAGGCTGTAGTAGTCGCGGTAACGCGGATAAAAGTTGACCTCGACCGAGACCACAAAGTTGACGGACGTGACCAGGATCGTCAAAAACGCGATGAGCGCCGGCACATCGTGGTAGGGCGCACCATAAAACAAGCCCTTGACCTGCACGCCAATGGGACCGACCCAAATTATCACCAAGTGCGCAAAGAGGCCAAGGTTGGTGAACAAGCCCGTGAGCGCCAACGGCATAAACTGATCAAGCCACCGTAAAAAGAGCCAGGGGCTGCGTTCGCTCTGCGGAAAATACCGGTACAGCAGCACCACGTCCCAGGCGAGCATAACGCCGTAGCCCAGAGCAATTGACGCCAAAAGGCCCTCGACCGGCGGCAGTCCCAGCGCCAGCGCGGCCAGGGCGCACAGGCACGCCACGCCAATGGCAGCCGCAAAGCTGCACAGGATACCGCGGTAATCCTTAATAGCAGTGAGATAGCTCATGCCGTTCCAGTTGACGATCATAATGTTGAACAGCCACAGGCACAGCAGCCCCTGTAGCAGCGTGGCGCCCGAGAACAGCAAAAAGACGCCGTAGAGCACTGTGCCCGCAACGAGCATAATGGCGTTGGAGCCCCAAAACGAAGGTAGGATCTCATCCTCGCGCTCGGCAAAAAGCATATCGGCCAAAAAGCGCGTGACCGGCATAGAGAAAAAACTCGTGAGCGTGAGCGACGCCAGCAGCGTATAGGTCACCATGCACACCAGCAGATCTTGGTTGGCACGGCCCACACCCCACAGACCGCACAGCACCAAGATACCCACCTGGAGTAGCACGCCCAACAGCATGGGACCCGTGCACACAATGCCGGCGTAGCCGTAAGCGCGCATCGTGGCAAACAGGCCCTTGCGCCTAAACAGGCGCTTGAGCTCAAAACCGATTCCGGCCACCGGCTACTCCCCCTCTCTGGGCAGGTTAAACGCTTGCGCCGTCTCGTCGTACAGCGCGCGATAGTTGGCGAGCATCTGCTCGTGCAAGAAGTACGTGGCAACGCGACGCTGGCCGCGATCCCCCATCTCAATGCGACGAGCGCGGCTTGTGCACATGCGTTCCATGGCATCGGCCAAGCCCTTGCGATACATGGGCGGCGTCACAAAACCCGCCACGCCAAAGTCGTCGCCCGGGGCGCCTTCGAGCAACTCACGGCAGCAGCCCACCTCAGTCGTCACGCAGGGACGGCGCGCTGCAAGCGACTCCAGCACGCTGAGCGGCTGGCCCTCGGAGATGCTCGTCAAAATGGTAAAGTCGAGCTTTTCCATGTACTCGACCACGTTGACGCGGCCGGTAAAGATCAGGTCGCGCACGCCCAGGGTTTCGACCAGCGCGTGGCACTCGGCGCCGTACTCCTCGTCGTCCACGCCGCCCATGATGTGCAGGCGCACCTTGGGCAGGCGCTCGTGCAACTCAAAGAAGGCATAAATCATGGTCTTGACATCCTTGATGGGCGCCAGGCGCACCACCGCGCCAATGTCCACCCAGCCGTCATCGGTCTTTAAGGGAATATCCTTAAAGCGATCGAACTGGATGCCGTTGGGAATGACCAGGCATTTGTCCGCATCGCAGCCCATATCGATCTGCGTCTTGCGGGCGTTGTGGAATAGGCTGGTCACGCGGAAGGCGCGGCGGTAGATCTCCTCCGAAAGCAGGTAGAAAAAGCGAATCCAGCGGTCCTTAAACGAGGGCACCACCCAGTCGGCGCGAATGATCTCTTCCTCGCGCTCACGGGTATAGATGCCGTGTTCGGTTAGCAGCACCGGCGCATGGTGAACGCTCGAGCCCAGACAGGCGAGCAGGCCGCCGTAGACAAACGGCACG
>USDH01000130.1 GCA_900553415.1 uncultured Collinsella sp.
TGAAAGAGGAGGGCATAGGCCTTGTGGCCATGCCCGACGATTGAACGCCAGATTGCCGCTTAGGAGCGTTTGCAGCGTCGAGCGGTTACGGCGTTTGGTAAAACGCCGTAACTTAATAAGTTTGGTACCTTGACAATCAGTTAGGTACCTCTAGAATCACTTAGGTACAAAACAATCTCTCTACCTAACTAAAGAAAGGAGCGAAGCTTAGATATGTGTGTTGAACCACTCGTCCTTCCGCATGAGCCCGGCGGCGACCCGTCGCAGCCGGTAGACATACCCGAAGCGGTCAGCGCCGAAGACAAACTCGCCAAGCGCATCCTGAGTGGCCTGGGCTTTTGCGGCCATTACATGCATTTTCATGGCGGAGGCGTGTCCGGCAAGGCGCCCATTATCTGCCTGCTGGCCAAGCAGCCCGGCGGCGAGATGTCGCAGCAGGAACTCGGCATGCACTTCGACCTCAAGCCGGGGTCGCTTTCCGAGATCCTGTCCAAGCTCGAGCTCAACGGCCTCATCGAGCGCAGCCGTAACCCCAAGGATCGACGGCAACTCACCATTCGCCTGACCGAAACCGGCCGAGAAAACGCCCGCATCGATCAGGCGGCCCGCATTCGCTTTAGAGAGCAGGCCTTTAGCGCGCTCACCCACGACGAGCGCGAGGACCTCGCCGAAATGCTCGAGAAAATCCGCGTAACCTGGGAGGAACTGGATGATTAAAACCCTTATGGGCAGCATCCGCGATTACATGAAGGTCACGATCGCCACACCGCTGCTGGTGCTTGGCGAGGTAATCTGCCAGATGATGATCCCGTTTATCACCGCCGACATGATCGACGCCATCAAGGACGGCACCGCCGTTACCGAGATGCTGCCCACCGCCGGCCTTCTGGTGCTCATCGCGCTGACGTCGCTCGCCTTTGGCGCCGCCGCGGGCATCACCTGCAGCCATGCGAGCTGCGGCTTCGCCAAGAACCTGCGTCACGACCTGTTCTACAAGATCCAGACGTTCAGCTTTGCCAACATCGATGAGTTCTCGAGCTCCTCGCTCGTCACCCGCCTCACCACCGACATCAACAACGTGCAGCAGGCCTTTATGATGATCATCCGTATCGCCGTGCGCGCGCCGCTGGTATTGATCTTCGCCTTTACCATGGCGTTTATCATGGGCGGCAGCGTTGCCATGGTCTACCTGGTCATCATTCCGCTGCTGGGCTTTGGACTGTTCTTTATCATCTTTAAGGTGCGCCCCATCTTCTCGCGCGTGTTCCACAAGTACGACGCGCTCAACGAATCCGTTGAGGAAAACGTCACCGGCATGCGCGTGGTCAAGAGTTACGTGCGCCAGGACTACGAGAAGGAGAAGTTCGCCACCGCCGCGCGCGACGTCCAGATGGACTTCACCCGCGCCGAGAAGCTGCTCGCCTTCAACAACCCCATGATGAACATCTGCGTCAACGGCGCGTTCGTCGTCATCATCTACCTGGGTTCCAAGCTCATCATCACGAGCCAGGGCACCCTGTTCGACGTGGGCCAGCTCTCCTCGACCTTTACCTATGGTTTCCAGATTCTCATGAGCCTGATGCAGCTGTCGATGATCTTTGTCATGGTGACCATGGCCGACGAATCGGCACACCGCATTACCGAGGTGCTGGCTGCCGAGCCCACGATCGCCGATCCCGCCGAGCCCGTGCTCGAGGTTGCCGACGGCTCCATCGACTTTGACCACGTGAGCTTTAAGTATTCCGAGTACGCGAAGCGCCAGGCGCTCGACGATATCGACCTGCATATTAAGAGCGGCGAGACCATCGGCATTATCGGTGGCACCGGCTCGGCCAAGTCGACGCTCGTAAACCTGATCGCCCGCCTGTACGATGTCACGGAGGGCACCGTGCGCGTCGGCGGCGTGGACGTGCGCGACTACGACCTGGACGCGCTGCGCCACCAGGTAGCCATGGTGCTGCAGAAAAACGTGCTGTTTAGCGGCACCATCGCCGAGAACCTGCGCTGGGGCGACCCGAACGCCACCGACGAGGAAGTCCGCGAGGCCGCACATCTGGCCTGCGCCGACGAGTTTGTCGACGGCTTCCCCAAGGGCTACGACACCTGGATCGAACAGGGCGGCTCTAATGTTTCGGGCGGTCAGAAGCAGCGCCTTTGCATCACGCGTGCCCTGCTGCGTCGCCCCAAGATCTTGATCCTGGACGACTCCACGAGCGCCGTCGACACCAAGACCGACGCCAAGATCCGCGAGGGCCTGGCGAGCTATCTGCCCAACACGACCAAGCTCATCATCGCCCAGCGTATTAGCTCCGTGCAGGATGCTGACCGCATCATCGTCATGGAGGGTGGCCGCATCAAGGACATCGGCAACCATGACGAGCTGCTCAAGACGAGCGAGATCTACCGCGAGACCTTTACCTCGCAAAACAAGATGAGTGCCGAGGGCGAGGAGGCGGCCGAGACCGTCGCAGCCGACACCGAGGCATCCGCACCGCAAGCTCAGACCCAGGAAGGAGGCGAGGCACATGAGTAAGGCAGCTACCGCCGAGCGCGCACGCAACCGCAAGGGTGGCACCATGACGCGCCTCATCAAGATGCTCTTTGGCTTCTACCCGGTGCTTTTGCCCCTCGTCGTCGCCGGCGTGGTGCTCTGCGCCATCATCAATTCCATCGGCGCGACGTTTCTCCAGAGCGCGCTGCAAGTCATCAGCGAATCATGGCAGTCGGGCGACTGGACGGCCGCGCAGCCCAAAATTCTGAAGCTTGCGACCACCCTCGGCTGCATCTACGCCGTGGGCGTCGCGTCTTCGCTCTTCTGGAACCGCGCCATGGCCGTCATCACGCAGGGCTCGCTCGAGAAGCTGCGCGAGAAGATGTTCAACCGCATGCAGGACCTGCCGATTCGCTACTTCGACACGCACCAGCGCGGCGACATCATGAGCCACTACACCAACGACATCGACACGCTGCGCCAGATGATCAGCCAGTCGCTGCCCAACCTGCTCATGACGATCATCATCATCGTCACGG
This sequence comes from uncultured Collinsella sp., assembly GCA_900553415.1. Lineage (GTDB taxonomy): Bacteria > Actinomycetota > Coriobacteriia > Coriobacteriales > Coriobacteriaceae > Collinsella. The sequence continues at coordinate 3,031 of USDH01000130.1, forward strand.
TGTTCTTTATCATGCTGTACTACAGCGTGTGGATGTGCCTGGTCATCATCGCCGGCGTCACCTTTATGGCCTTTATGACCAAGCTGCTCGGCTCCAACTCCGCGCGCTTCTTCATTGCGCAGCAGACCGAGCTCGGCGTGGTCGAGGGCCATATCGAGGAAGTCATGAACGGCCAGAAGGTCGTCAAGGCGTTCTGTCACGAGTCCGCCGCCGAGGCCGATTTTGACGAGCGCAACGAGAAGCTCTTCAAGGTCTCCCAGAAGGCCAACATGTACGCCAACATCCTCATGCCCATCCTTATGAACCTGGGCAACCTGCTCTACGTGCTGGTCGCACTGGCGGGCGGCATTTTCCTGGCGCTGGGCGTGCCCAACCTGAGCCTCTCGGGCATGGCGCTCTCCATTGCCGTCGTGGTGCCGTTCCTCAACATGACCAAGCAGTTCTGCGGCCAGATCGGCCAAATCTCGATGCAGATCAACGCCGTGGTCATGGGCCTTGCCGGCACCGAACGCATCTTTGAGCTGCTCGACGAGGAGCCCGAGGCCGACGAGGGCTACGTGACGCTTGTCAACGCGCAGGTGAACCCCGAGACCTGGGAGCTCGAGGAGGCCGACCACCACACCGGCATGTGGGCGTGGAAGCATCCGCACCGCGCGACCGGCGAGATCGAGTACGTGCCGCTGCGTGGCGACCTGGTCATGGACAACGTGGACTTTGGCTATACGCCCGACCACGAGGTGCTGCACGGCGTGTCCGTGTACGCCAAGCCGGGTCAGAAGGTCGCGTTTGTCGGCGCCACCGGTGCCGGTAAGACGACCATCACCAACCTCATCAACCGCTTCTACGACATTGCCGACGGCAAGATCCGCTACGACGGCATCAACGTCAACAAGATTCGCAAGTCTGACCTGCGCCGTTCGCTGGGCGTGGTACTGCAGGACGTGAACCTGTTCACCGGCACCGTGATGGACAACATCCGCTACGGCAACCTGGATGCGACCGACGAGGAGTGCATCGCGGCGGCAAAGCTCGCGGGCGCAGACGACTTTATCACCCGCCTGCCCGACGGCTACGACACGATGCTCACCGGCAACGGCGCACAGCTGTCGCAGGGCCAGCGCCAGCTGATCTCGATCGCGCGCGCCGCCGTCGCCGATCCGCCGGCAATGATTCTGGACGAGGCCACGAGCTCCATCGACACCCGCACCGAGGCTATCGTGCAAGCCGGCATGGACAAGCTCATGGAGGGCCGCACGACGTTTGTCATCGCACACCGCCTGTCGACCATACGCGATGCGGATATGATCCTTGTCATGGAAGGTGGTAAAATCGCAGAGAGGGGAACCCATGAAGAACTGTTTGAAATGAACGGTATTTACCGGGAAGTTTATGATTCACAGACGAAGAGTAAGGAGGCATGCTAAATGGAAGAAAAAAGAAAAGAAGATGAAAATAGACAAATAGAGGAGATTGCTAAACAAAAAAATATACCTAAAAACAATGTTTTAAAAGTAAGAACAGATAGTAACTTATACAAAAATCACCCTGAACTTAAAGAAGAACCTAATTTATATTTTTACCGTGATGAGGATGGCAAAATAAAGGCAGAATACATAGATGAAAAAGGAATAATACATCCATCTAAATATTTTGAAGAATCTACTACAGCATTAAGTGAGCAAACTGTGGATTTGGGACAAGATGGGAATCCAGTAAAAAAGAAAGTACCATATCAAACAATGAAAACCAACTTAAATGGAAATGATGAAGATATAAAGGCTGTAAGAATTAACA
>USDH01000131.1 GCA_900553415.1 uncultured Collinsella sp.
CGCCTTCCGAATTGAATATCTTATTCCCGAACGCTTCTCGAAGCTCTTCCTTCATGGCGTTGTTGTGCAAGTTTTCATGCCCAACCTCATCGGCGTATACCACGCCAGCTCCCTTAGCCTCAAAGAATCGCATTAGGGTTGATTTACCCGATCCTATACCACCGGTGACGAATATCGTGATCATGCCCATTCCCCTCACTCGAGCGTCCCTGCTGCTTTCAATTGCCGTTCCGACCAAAGGCGCGCTAACCGCGCAAAGAAAAAGCGGTGGGTGCAAAAGCAACCCACCGCTTCATTATCGCATGTTATGCAATGCTATGTTATTCAGCAGCCTCAGGCTTGGGCTCGGGCTCTGCAACAGCGATCTCGATGCCCAGATCCTCAGCAGCAGCCTTCATGGACAGGGAGATGCGACGACGCTCAACGTTAACGTCCATAACCTTAACCTTCACAGCGTCGCCAACCTTGACAACCTGTGCAGGAGAATCGATGTGACGCATAGCCATCTCGGAGATGTGTACAAGACCCTCAACGTTTGCGCCGAGCTCGATGAATGCACCGAAGGGAACGATCTTGGTAACCTTGCCGTCAACGATGGTGCCAACGGGATAGGTCTCAACAAGCTTGGTCCAAGGATCCTCGGTGGTCTGCTTGAGACCCAGGGAGATGCGCTCGCGGTTGAGATCGACGTCGAGAACCTCGACCTCGACCTCCTGGCCGACCTTGACAACCTCGGAAGGATGGTTGACGTGGTTCCAGGAGAGCTCGGAGATGTGGATGAGGCCGTCGATACCGCCGAGGTCGACGAAGGCGCCGAAGTCGACGATGGAGGAAACGGTGCCCTGGAGACGCATGCCAGACTTGAGCTTGGACAGGATCTCGGAGCGCTCGGCCTTACGGGACTCCTCGAGCACGACGCGACGGGAGAGGACGACGTTGTTGCGGTTGCGGTCCATCTCGATGACGCGGGCCTCGATGCGGGTGCCCATGTAAGAGGTGAGGTCCTTGACGCGACGGAGGTCGACGAGGGAAGCGGGCAGGAAGCCACGCAGACCGATGTCGAGGATCAGGCCGCCCTTGACAACCTCGATAACCTCACCCTCGACGTTCTCGCCGGAGTTGAACTTCTCCTCGATGCGGTTCCAAGCACGCTCGTACTCGGCACGCTTCTTAGACAGGACCAGACGACCGTCCTTGTCCTCCTTCTGGAGAACCAGAGCCTCGATGGGATCACCGAGTGCAACGATGTCTGCAGGGTTAGCGTCCTTGCGGATGGACAGCTCGCGGACCGGGATAACGCCCTCGGACTTGAATCCGATGTCAACGAGCACCTCGTCATGCTCGATCTTAACGACAGTGCCGTTAACGAGATCGCCCTCATCAAAGTCGGTAATCGTACCGTCGATGAGGTTGTTCATCTCCTCCTCGTTGACATCGTCAAGAGAGAAAATGGACGAGTTCTGAATCTCACTCAAAGGTGGACCCCTTTCGAACTACGGGGCCCCGATTGCTAGGACCTACAGAAGGGTGCGACAAGCACACAACGTTTAGGAACACTCGGGAGCCGACAGATACTGATGTGACGCTTATGCAATCACGTTCGTATAGATTACGGGGAAATCACTTCGATTTCAAGCGTGAACTGCGATTTTTTACTCGTATGGAGACTTTTTCGCAATCTTGTGAACGACCGTCTCCACAAGTTGACGATAAGCAGCTAGGCATACTGCTTTGGGGTAAAGTATCCCAGACATACGATTCTGGAACGATTTTTCGAGAAAGGTGCCCGCGTGCTCAAAGCAGTCGTTTTCGATATGGACGAGACGCTTCTTAGCATTAACCTCAACGCATTCATCCTTCGCTATTTTAAGGATGTCTCGTCGATGCTCGCGGACATCGGGCGACGCAGCCGCGGTGGCACGATGGCACGCCTGGGCACGATTCTGGTCGATCTCAACGCCAATCGTCGAAGCGGCACGGATAATCGCACCAATCTGGAGTTCTACCAAGAAGAGGTTGAGCGCCGGTGCGGCATTTGCCTCTCGGACCCACTCATCTACGAGGCGTTTACCTACTACGATCGCGAAGTCCTGCCGCACAAGAACGATGACATGATCAATGCGAAAGCCATGCCGGGTGCGCACGCCGCGCTTCAGGCCGTACAGGACGCAGGGCTGCGCTGCGCGCTCTTCACCAACCCCAGCTTTCCTCAAGGCGCCATCGAGTGCCGCATGGGCTGGGGCGAGCTGACAGACGCGCCCTTCGAGCTCGTGACGCACATGGGCAACACCACGCGCTGCAAGCCAGATGCCACATACTATCTAGAGCAGCTGCAGGTCATGGGGCTCGAGCCGCATGAGGTTCTCATGGTGGGCAACGACCCCAAGCGCGACTTCCCCAGCCCCGCCTGCGGTATCCAAACTGCCTATGTGGGCCAAGGCAAACCAAGCCGAGCCACCTGGCGCGGCACCATGGAAGACTTCGCCCACGATTTCAACGCCGTAGTAGAAGCCTTCTACGAACACCAAATAGCCGACGAACTGTCGTAAGAATCAGAACATCTAACACAGTTGCGGTGAGATAGTTCCTGTTGACCCTCAACCGGGCCATTTTAGGAACTATCTCACCGCAACTTAACTACTAGCAGATACGAGTCTTGCCGATCATGATGTTGAGGATCTCGACGTCGGTATCCTTCATGCCCACGCGGCCCACGTAGCCCATGCTGGCGATTGTCTGCTCAACGGTATCCTGGATCAGGCCCTCGCCGGCGCGGAAGCCGCGGCCCTGCATAGCCATATCGTGACCCAGAATCGCCGCATCAACGGCCGCGGAAATCTTGGCGGCACAGCTCGCCTTGGCGCCATCGCACACGATGCCGCCCACGTTGCCGAGCGTGTTCGAAACCGTCGCGCCAATCTGCTCGCGCGTGCCGCCGCACAGCCAGGTAATGGCAGCACCGGCACCGCACGCAGCGCAAATAGCGCCGCAAAACGCCGAGAGTGCACCAATATAGCTCTTGATATGCACGGCGATCAGATCGGACAGCATCACGGCGCGAACCAGGCGCTCATGGTCGCAGCGTAGGTACTCGGCATACTCCATAACGGGCAGCGCGCAGGTAATGCCCTGGTTGCCCGAGCCGCACACGATGGCGACCGGCAGCGCGCAGCCGTTCATGCGGGCGTCGGAGCCGGCGGCTGCGCGGGCACGGGCACGACAGGCGACGTCGTCGGCGCGAGCGCCCAGCAGCGTACGGCCCACCTCGGCGCCCCAAGCGTGCGCCAAACCCTCGGCGCTAATCGCGCCGTTCAGCTCGATCTGACGCTCAACGGCAGCGCGGGCGCCCTCAATGTCGCCGTCCTCGATAAAGTCGATGATGGACTCGATCGACATGGGCGTATCGGCGCTATCCGCCGCACGCTCGGCCACGACGCGCTCGGCGCAGGCGGCGCACTCCCCTGCCGACTTGCCGCACACCGGAATACCATCGAGCGTATGGCACGTGACATTGGTGTGATGGTCGGTAATCTCGACGACCGCGGTATGGCCCCCGGCTGTGGCAGTCACCTTGATGTAGAGGTTGGGCACACCCTCGACAAGCGACACATCGCAGTAACCGGCATCGGCGAGCAGCTCGGCCACGCGAGCACGGTCTTCATCGTCAACGCTCTCGAGCACCTCGAGCGCGCTCTTGGCGTCACCGCCCACGGCGCCCAGCACGGCTGCGGCCTCAATACCGTGCATGCCGCCCGAGTTGGGCACGGTCACGCTCTTAACGTTCTTGATGATATTGCCCGAGCAGGCAACATCCATATGATCGGGTTCGCAACCGAGCGTCTGGCTCGCCAGCGCCGCTGCATAGGCAACGGCAATGGGCTCGGTGCAGCCGAGCGCGCAGACAAGCTCGCGGTTCAAGACATCGCAAAAAGCGGCATCGCGAATGGAATCGGTAGGCATAGGTATCTCCTGCTTACATAACGGACTGGGCTCTCGATAATAGTTAGCTCTTTTATTTGATAACAATGCATCAAAAACCGCAACCATGGTTCCGGCGGACGGCCCTCAAGCGCAATCTGACGGCATTCATTCATGAGAAGCCCGTCTTGTTGCATGCTAAAGCGTTTGACCAAAAAACGCCCACGCGTTTACACAAAAGTCGCGCTATCATGCAGACGAACGCGGTAAAACCTTTAGCAATCTCGCCGCACAGACCAGAGAGGAACCATCTATGAAGATCGGTATCGGTAACGACCACGCCGCCGTCGAGCTCAAGAACATCATCTCCGAGCACCTGAAGGAGCGCGGCTGCGAGGTCGTGAACTTTGGCACCGACACCTCCGAGAGCTTCGACTACCCCATCGCCGGTTACAAGGTGGGCAAGGCAGTTGCCAACGGCGACGTCGACTTGGGCATCCTCATCTGCGGCACCGGCGTCGGTATCAGCCTGGCTGCCAACAAGGTCGAGGGCGTACGCGCCGTCGTGTGCTCCGAGCCCTTCAGCGCCAAGCTCTCCCGCATGCACAACAACACCAACGTGCTCGCCTTTGGCGCCCGCGTCGTGGGCTCCGAGCTCGCCAAGATGATCGTCGACGAGTGGCTCGACGCCGAGTTTGAGGGCGGTCGTCACGAGCGTCGCGTTAACCTCCTCAACGAGATCGACCACACGCGCGGCCTCAAGGTCGTCGACGAGGCCTAAACCACTCAGTGCCACAAGCTAACAGCAGGGGCCCGCTCGGAACTCATGACCGAGCGGGCCCCTTCATAGATTATGGAATAAAAGGGCGCCGCGGATGGAGTTCCGCGGCGCCCAAGC
>USDH01000132.1 GCA_900553415.1 uncultured Collinsella sp.
ATTCCCGCAACGGCTGCGTCTCGGGCATCACGGCCGGCTGCCATGTCTTTGCCGTCCCCGATATCGTGCCGCTGCCGCAGGACGTGGCGGATGGCTGCGAGGCCGTGCTCGATACGCTGTTCGATCTGACAGCGGCGGTCAAGGCCGTGCGCTAAAGGTATGCGCCGAGGTTGATGACGGTAGCTTCGGCGTGGCCCCGCTTGCGTTTCCCCAGATAAAACCTGCCAAAATAAACCTGTCCTCTTTTGGTAGGTTGGCGACAATTTATGTAGCCCAGGTTGAGCATAAGCGAGCGAGCGGGTTCCGGGTGCGGCAAGGTGACGTGAAACAAGCGGGCGCTGACCTTTTGGTCGCGCCCGTGAAGTTGAACGTCAGTTTGCCGTGCCCGGAACCTGCGCAGCGCCGAGCGGTTACGCCGTTTGTAAAACGGCGTAACTTAAAGGTTCATGTTGCCGTGGATGTAGGGGGTTACCTCGGGGGAGATATGGCCGCAGCCTAGGTTGCGCAGGGCAGATTCGATGGCGGTGGGAAGCGGGGCCTTGCCCTCGTCGTTGACCGCGGTGCTGCCGAGGGCGGCGATCTTGGCGACGTCTGCCGGCGCGGCCTCGATATGCATGCAGCCGCCGACGAGGCGTGCGCGGACCTGGTCCAGGCCAAAGTCGTGCAGGTAGTCCTCACAGGCGCGGATTACATCGACCTTCTCGCGCGTGAGCTCCTCGCCCGTGGGGACACGCGTGGCCAGGCAGGCTCCTGCCGGCAGGTTCCAGACGGGGTATCCCCAGGCGCGTAGCAGCTCGCGCTCCTCGTCCTTTGTAAAGCCGACCTCCATAAGCGGCGAGCGCACGCCGAGCTCCTGGGCGGCGCGCATGCCGGGGCGGTAGTCGCCGCGGTCGCTTGCGTTGCTGCCGTCGATGACGGTGGGAAAGCCCAGCGACTTGGCGTGGTTGACGATGGCGGTAAAGCCGGCGCGCTTGCAGTGGTAGCAGCGGTCGGCATCGTTGCAGGCTACTTGGGGGAGCCGCAGCTGATCGACCGAAAGATTGAGCACGGGGAGCTTAAAATGCGGCCCTTCATTGGCCTGCCCGTCAACGGACCGCTCAAACGAAGCCTGCTCGGGCGTGCCGATGAGCGGCGTGGTGAGGTGAACGAGAAGCGTGCTGGCGGGCATGATGCGGGCGCAGACCGCGGCCAAAAAGCTGCTGTCGACGCCACCGGAAAAGCCGATGGCGACGCGTCCGTATGCCAAAAGCAGCTGCTCGAGCGCTGCGAGTTTGTCCTGAAGCCCCTCTGCAGGTGCGGTGGTGTCTGAAAGCATGAATCGATCCTTGCCGTTGAGTACTCGGTCGAAAACTATAATCCTACCGAGCCACTTGTCATAAGACTTCTATCTATGTAACGAAAGTGCAATATGCTATATACGTTATATACAAGTTTACAAGTGCGGTAAAGTTGCGGGAGTACAGCAGCGCGAAGCGATGGGGGACCGATATGATCAAGGCTGTTATTTTTGATATGGACGGAACGCTGGTCGATACCGAGCGTTTGGGTATCAAGGCGTGGAAGGCGGGAGCGGCCGAGCTGGGGCTCGCGATTGATGATGCGCTGATCCATCAGTTTATCGGGCGCACGCTGCCCGATGTTATGGACATCCTTGATAAGCATTATGGCAGCCACGAAACCACCGAGGCGATCTATCGTCGCCACAAGGAGATTCGCGACGAGATGGTCAAGACCGAACTGGAGCTTAAGGCCGGCGCCGCCGAGTGCCTAGACGAGCTGCTGACCGCGGGCTATCACGTGGGTCTTGCGACGTCGTCGCGCCATGTTACCGCCGAGCGCAACCTTAAGACGGTCGGCCTCTTTGATAAGTTTGAGACGGTGACCTGCGGCGAGGACGTCGTACACGGCAAGCCCGACCCTGAGATGTACCTGCTCGCCTGCGAGCGCGCGGGCTTTGCTCCCGAGGAGTGCGCCGTGGTCGAGGATTCCCGCAACGGCTGCGTCTCGGGCATCACGGCCGGCTGCCATGTCTTTGCCGTTCCCGATATCGTGCCGCTGCCGCAGGACGTGGTGGACGGCTGCGAGGCTGTGCTCGATACGCTGTTCGATCTGACGGCCGCGGTCAAGGTCGTGTGTTAGCGTTCGCACGCGAGTCGCCATGCCCCGCGCCCGATCCCGCAGGACGGTGACGGCAACGGCGCCTGCGTGGAGGCGCTGACGCAGTCAGCCCCTCTTATCACGCCAAGATTGCTGTTTTGGCCGATAAGAGGGGCATTGTGCTTTAAGCGACTGGGGCTGCGGCCTTGGTAAGGAGCTGGCGGAGGGTTATGACGTTACAAGTTACTCCAGGAGCCAGTCGATCACGTTGCGCTTGCGGACTCCTTCGTAGTTCGCGTCCGCAAACAGCGTGTCGAGCGTAAGAAGCGTCTTGGGGTAGTTGTCTCGGACTTTCTTAAAGGGGGCCAACTCTCGATTGAGGGTAGTTTCGTCGAGCGTTGTGGCTGAAACCTGAAAATAGGCTGTCTCGTCTGACTTTAGGGCAACAAAATCGATTTCCCCGCCGTCGATATCGCCCACGTAGACGTCGTATCCACGGCGTAGGAGCTCGAGATAAACAACATTTTCGAGGATATGACCGATATCGCTGCTTTGGGTTTTGACGAGAGCGCCTCTAAGTCCAAGGTCAACGGCGTAGTATTTGCCGTTTGTTGAAAGAAGCTGCCGACCGCGCACGTTATAGCGCGGAGCAAAGTACAGCACAAGGCTGTCTGTTAAGCCTTTGAGGTATTTGGCTACGGTTTTCTGGTCGGTTTTGTTGCCGTTGGACGAGAGCGTGTCGGAGATTTTTTTAATCGAGATCCGGTTTCCAATGCTATGGAGTAGGAACTTGGTGATATCGCGCAGGGTCGGGACGTCCGAGACCTTCAGGCGTTCGATAACGTCGCGTATGACGATGGCATCGTAGAGGCTCATAAGATAATCGCGCGCCTGGGGTCCCTGAATACCCGTCTCGGCGATAAAGGGAAAAGAGCCCCGGGTGATGTACTCGTCAAACAACTGCGCGGGAGCCTTTCCGTCATTGGTTTTTGCCGAGCAAAACTCTTTAAAGGATAGGGGCAGCATCTTGAGCTCTACGTAGCGGCCGGAGAGCAAAGTCGCCAGCTCGCTCGAGAGCAGATAAGCGTTGGAACCGGTTATGTAGAGGTCGACATTGTCCTTGATAAAAAGACTGTCGACGGCTTTTTCGAAATGCTCGACGTGCTGTATCTCGTCTAGAAAAACGTAGTTCATCTTATCGGGGACGAGTCTGGCGGAAATGTAGTCGTAGAGTGCTCTATACGACGTAAGCGACTCGAACTCCAGGTCTTCAAAGTTGAGGGATATAACCTGGTCGCCTGTGATTCCATGATCGCGCAGGTAGCTGCGGTAGATTTCGAATAGCTTTGATTTGCCGGACCTTCGCACGCCCGAAACGACCTTGATGACGTGTGAGTCTTTCCACGAAATGAGCCAGTCGAGGTACTGTTTGCGATCAATCAGATTCATGAAACCCCTTTCTTGGCGAGAAAAAACTGGAGCAAAATCAATACTTATAGGAAATATCTAAAAATATGGAATTGAGTCTATTTTAACAAAAAAGCTAATGAAAAATGGATTACATTCCATAAATATCCGTAGCCGCAGGTCCGGCTAAATGGGGAAGGTCCGTGGGGCCAGCAAAAACGCCGCAGCGGGGCTGTTCCCGTTACGGCGTTTTTTGTTACAGGTAGGCGCCCAGGTTGATGTCGGTTATTGGGGCCGCGGATGGGCCCGTCGGGTGCTGCTCGGCCTTTTGGGTGCTCATACGTTCGAGCAAGAAGGGGCGCACGAGCTCCTGACGGTTAATGTCCTCGGTGGCCGTGACCGTGGTGACGGTGCGCGCGGCGGAGCCGATGCGGACTCGTTTGGTCTTGGCGGCAGGTTTATCCTCGATTTGTTCCATGAGCAGCTGCACGCCCTTGCGGCCGATCTCGTAGCCCGGTGGTGCTACCGTGGTGAGGGGGACCGATCCGCTCCAGGCAAGCGGGTTGCCATCGCAGCCGGCAACAAGAATCTGGCCGGGGACGGAAATGCCCTTGTCGACCAGCGCCGAGATAACGCCCGAGGCCAATACGTCGGTCAGGCCGACCACGAAGTCGGGGCGCTCGTCCGCGGGGCGCTCAGCGATTTGGGCACCGATGCCGTAGCCGTCGGCAGCGGTATTCCATTCGCCGGCGTCGATGACTTCGATCTTGATATCGGGATGCAGGGCGAGGGCCTTGTGGATGCCAAGTACGCGCAAGGTGAGCTGCATGAATGCCGCTCTGCCCACAACGGTGATATGGCGTGCGCCACGGGCAACGGCGAGCTCGGCGATGATGCGACCTTGGGCTTCGTTATCGGCAGCCACGTAATAACCGGGCTCGGAGCAGTGGATGTCCAGATGGACGATCGGCACGGGCACTTTAGTCATGGCCGGGTGCCAGTCGGGGGACGCCATGGGCTGAACCATGACGCCGGACATCTGAGTGCCCATAAAGTAGCGCAGGTAATGGTCTTCGAGAATGTCGTCGTTGTCGGCGTCGATCTTCGAGGTCTTCTCGATCAGATCGATGGCCTCGTCGCGGTCGCAGCCAAGGGCATCGGCCAAGTCGTCGAGGCGCGCGAAGAGCGTATCCTTCTTGTCCTGAACGTTTGCGAGCGCGCGCTGCATCGCAGACAGGCTCTCGGCAGACGGAGAGCTGGCCGCGGCATCGGT
>USDH01000133.1 GCA_900553415.1 uncultured Collinsella sp.
CGTATAGGATAAGGCCGAATAACTCAAATTATGTTGGTGAGGCATCTGAGTGGTCGGCAAAACGCTTAGAAGCTACGAATCCGCAACTAAAGTTCGCCAAAAAGGGGCAGCCAGCAGAAACCTCCCCAGCCGAAGCTGCTCCCTCAATACGACAGCTCAAAAACCCACCGTTCGCAGAAGATAAGCCGCGCCCCAATACCGTTGCCCGAAGTTTCGGGCGTATGCGGCGTCCGCTATGCCATCATGCGCGTATGGGAATCATTCTGTCACATACCACGGCACGTGCTGTATACCAAACAGCCAACTCGCTCGCAAGCTACGCGACCGGTCCCATACCTATGGAAAAGATCAGGGTGTCTGCGCCGACCACGTCCGACCTGGAAGCGGCACGAGCATGGCTCAACAGAAAGAATGTCGATTCTGAACGCATCCATGTGCTGACGTTTTCCAATAATGCCAAAAGGCACCGCAAGGGCTGCATCTGCCACTGCACGCGCTATACGTTTGATGCAGAAAGCTACCTAGAACTCGAGCCGAACGTCTACATCGTCGATATCAAGCTGTGCGCATTAGAAGCAGCAGCCGACCTCAACCTTTCGGAGCTCGTTGAGTATTACTTTGAAATCTGCGGTTCCTACGCGCTTGGAACGTCCGACGAAACTCAATATCGCGAGCGCCCAGCCCTAACCAGCGTTGAAGAGCTCAGAGCCTTCTTTTCAGAGGCATCGGGGTATCGTGGATCTAATAAAGCACTTAAGGCACTTTCTTATGTACGCGAAGGCTGTCGCTCCCCACTCGAAACGGCGTTTGTCATGATGCTGACGATGCCCAAGTCAATGGGTGGCTTAGCCATACGCGCTATCAAAACGGATTATCCGATCCCAGTCCCCAAAAGATACGCCGCCCTAACGCGACGGACGGTTTTCTACCTCGACGCGCTGCTCGAAAATTCGATGACCGATATCGAATACAACGGCTTTTACCACGACGAGCCCGAGCAGCAATCAATTGATGAGGAGCGCCGAAACACGCTGCGAAACATGGGATATGCCGTTATCACAGTTAGTCGTCATTCGTTTTTCAAGCAGTCCGCTTTTAGGCGGGTCATGGAAGCGATTCGCATTCGCGAGAAGATATGGCCCGGTCGACTCCCGGATAACTTCGCCATCCTGCAAGAAACTCTTCGTCAATTTGTCTTGCGGCGCTACTTCGAATACGGTCGCCGCGTCCTGGAGACACTCAAAGAAGAAGAGGCCGCCAAGCGCGAAATTGCAAGCCAATATCCGCAAGCTGATGACCCGAGCATCAACGATGTGCCAGAACCCGACGACATGCAACACGTCGGGGCCCTTGCTGAGGAAATCAATGGGCCTTGGGAATGCGACATGTTCGCAAAAATCGATGAAAACCGCACGGAAGACGACACGATTATTGATCTAATTGAGAATTCGCTCTTCTAAAGGCGATCTCTGCGGATGTCCACCTACATTTTTCGACTTATTCGGCCACCGATGTGCCAGATTGGCTGCAGCAATGCTCAATATAACTTTAGATAAAACTGATTCTGCAGGAACTCCCGTAGAGGAAGAACTGATTCTCGCGGTATTTAACACGATAAAGTACAAATATGAACAGTTCTAATGCTTCTCAAGGTGGCTTTCTTAGCATGCTGGCCGAACATCTCGAAATATGTTGGCGAGCATTGCGTCGATGTCTCCCAACCCGCAGAAAATCGCAGAGGCGGCAAGCAGTCATCGAAATTAACGTAAATAGTATTGACATATGAACATGCGCTCATATAATCGGAAGTAAGTTATATGAGCGCATGTTCATATGAAAGGATGTTGCAATGAGCAGCCACGCTGATGAAACAAAGACTGGCATCGAGGCCACCGAGCTGATCGTCCCCACCACCTGCTCGCCCGAGGACCTTCCCGACGAGGAGCTGTTGTACGACCTGGCCGACCTGTTCAAGGTCTTCAGCGACACCACACGCATCAAGATCCTCTATGCCCTCATGGGCCGCGAGCTCTGCGTGGCTGACATCGCCGAAGCGACCGCAACCTCGCAGTCGGCAGTATCGCACCAGCTGCGCACGCTTAAGCAGTCGCACCTGGTCAAGTTCCGCCGCGACGGCCGCAACATTCTCTACTCGCTCGCCGACGATCACGTCTACACCATGCTTAACCAGGGCATGAGCCATATCTGCGAATAGCAATCAACCACGGTATCAGCGCGGCCGGCACCCAGACCGCTAACACAGGGAAAGGAACCCACCATGAAAAAGCAGTTCAAGCTCGACGAGATCGATTGCGCCAACTGCGCGCGCGAGCTTCAGGACGAACTTGCCAAGCTCGAGGGCGTCAAGTCCGTTTCGGTCAACTTTATGACCCAGAAGCTGACGCTCGAGGCCGACGACGCCAAGTTCGACGAGGTCCTGGACCGCGTCGTTGAGTTCACCGCCGACGCCGAGCCGGACTGCGAGATCATTCTCTAACCCGCGCATACGTTGACCTGCGAGGCCGCGCTTGCCGCGGCCTTTGCTCGCGAAATTATATGAGCAAGTGTTCATACACTCAAATGGGAGGTTTGAATCATGGCAGCCGCCGATCCCAAAAAGAAAAAGAAGAAGCGCAAGAAGAAAGAGTCCCCTGAGCATAAGCGCAACCGCATCCTGGTAGCACTGGGCATTTTTGCCGTTGTTTATGCCCTCGACGAGCTCGGCGCCCTCACTATCGCATTTGGGGAGCCCGGCAACATCTACGCCAGCTTTGTGCTGTTCCTCGTGCCGTTTTTGATTGCCGGCTACGACGTACTGCAAAAGGCATTCAATAACATCCGCCGCGGCAAGGCCTTCGACGAGAGCTTCCTCATGGCCGTCGCGACCATCGGCGCGTTTGCCATGGTGCTCTTCCCCGACACCGACCCGCACATGGCCGAAGGCGCCGCCGTCATGCTGTTCTACCAGGTCGGCGAGCTGTTCCAGGCATACGCTGTGGGCAAGAGCCGCAAGTCGATCAGTGCCATGATGAACATCGCGCCCGACTACGCTAACGTCGAGCAAGCCGACGGCACACTCGAACAGGTCTTTCCCGATGACATCGCCGTCGGCACCGTGATCGTGGTCAAGCCCGGCGAGCGCGTGCCTATCGACGGCGTCATCGTCGAGGGCGAAACCCAGCTCGACACCGCCGCACTCACGGGCGAGTCGGTCCCCCGCCCGGCCAAGACCGGCGACGATATCATCAGCGGTTGCATCAACATGACGGGCCTCATCCACGTGCGCACCACCAAGCCCTTTGGCGAGTCAACCGTCGCGCGTGTTCTGGAGCTCGTGGAGAATGCCAGCGAAAAGAAGGCGCGCACCGAGAACTTCATCACGCGCTTCGCCCGCGTCTACACGCCCGCCGTGTGCTACGGCGCGCTGGCGCTCGCCGTGCTGCCGCCGCTTTTCAATCTCATCAGCGGTGCTCCCGCCGCGTGGGGCGTGTGGGTCTACCGCGCGCTCACGTTCCTCGTGATCTCCTGTCCCTGCGCTTGGTCCGATTGGATCCTGCGCGGCCTGACCTTCCTGGTCGTCAGCTGCCCGTGCGCCCTCGTGATCAGCGTACCGTTGAGTTTCTTTGGCGGCATCGGCGGCGCGTCCAAGCTGGGCGTTCTCATCAAGGGCTCCAACTACCTCGAGACGCTCGCCGACGTGGACACCATCGTCTTCGACAAAACGGGCACCCTCACCAACGGCACGTTCTCAGTCGTCGCGGTGCACCCCGAGGCTGGCTATACCGAGCAGTCGCTGCTCGAAGTCGTAGCCCTTGCTGAGTCGTTCTCCGATCACCCCATCGCGCAGTCCGTGCGCGACGCCTACCAGGGCGAGGTCGACCCCAAGCGCGTGAGCGACTCCGCCAACGACGCGGGCCACGGCGTGACGGCAACCATCGACGGCAAGCACGTCGTCGTTGGCAACGCCAAGATGCTCGGCGCGGCCGGCGTTGAAGCACCGGACTGCGAGGTTGTCGGCACGATCCTCCACGTGCTCGTTGACGGCGTGTACGCCGGCCACATCGTGATTGCAGACACCGTTAAGGCCGATGCGGAGCAAACGATTCGCGACCTGCATGCCGCCGGTATCAACCGCACCGTCATGCTCACGGGCGACCGCGAGGAGGTTGCAGCGTCTGTGGCCAAGCAACTCGGTCTCGACGAGTTCCACGCGCAGCTCCTGCCGGGCGACAAGGTCGAGCGCGTTGAGGCACTACTCGCGGCCGAAAGTGGCAAGGGCAAGCTCGCCTTTGTCGGCGACGGCATCAACGATGCGCCCGTGCTCACCCGCGCCGATGTGGGCATTGCCATGGGCGCCATGGGCTCCGACGCCGCGATCGAGGCCGCCGACGTGGTGCTGATGGACGACAAGCCGTCCAACATTTCCCGCGCGATCCGCGTGGCGCGCAAGACCATGTCGATTGTTTGGCAGAACATAATCTTTGCGCTGGGCATTAAGCTGCTGATCCTTGTGCTGGCAGCGCTGGGTATCGCCAATATGTGGCTTGCCGTCTTTGGCGACGTAGGCGTGGCGATCATCGCCATCCTGAACGCCATGCGCGCGATGGGTGTCAAGAACCTGTAGCGCTCGTGGTCCCTCCGGCCGGGGCCGGGCTTGGTTTTGAAAACGTCCTCGCGCATGAGGCCCGTCTTTCTTGCTCCTGCGGAGC